>JASFHG010000447.1:0-4040 GCA_050123355.1 Planctomycetia bacterium | reverse complement strand
AGGTCGAGCAGCCTCCGCTGCCAACGCTCGATCCTGCCTTTGGGAGTCCGAGGTTGCTCAACGGCCTCTGCTGCCGGAGCCGCGTCATAGCCGGGCAACGTCGGTAAAGGGAGAGGCCCTGACTCCAACTCCTCTGAAACTTCTTTTCTTCTTGCTTCGTGAGAAGCCAATGGAAGAACCTGAGCCATCCGTGCCCGGGCCACGTCGATCACTGCGACAAACTCATGTTCTCTCTCTTCCGAAAGTAGACGTGTCGCTGTCGTTACGGCATCGGGGAATCGACCCGGCGGCTGGTGCGTTACCATGGTTGTTTCAAAAACGACCAATTCTTTGGCGGCGATAGCCTTTCGTGGTTCGCTACAATCCTTTTCGACAAGTCGCTTGAACGTTTTTTCAACCAGCCAGACACCGGTATAGCAGTGCCCCTCGTTCATTATCAGCACAGGATTCAGGCCCATCGCCTCGAGCCCTGAAGCAAACAGCAACGCGGTGTCGAGGCAAGTGCCCAACCCATCGCCAAGCACGGTTGCAACGCGGCGGGTTTTTTGCCCTACTTTCTCGAAACTCCCCGGTGGGTTGGCATAGACCAGAGATCGTCCCGCCACGGCAGACCAAAGCGACGCGGCAAGCATATAAACCCGGTTGGGGTCGCCAGACTGGTATCCATTCAGGGCGGTGGAGTATCCATCTTGTCCAAGTAGTGTCGCAGCCGATCGCAGAAGCGTTGCCAGTGCAGGATCATTAGGGGTGACAAACGCCGGCAGCAATTCCCCCATGGCTGACATACCTCCCCACTCGTCGCGCGCAAGGATGCGCAACTCTTGCCTGATTTCGTGGAGGATTTGACCTTTATGGAACAACTGAAAGGTCATTACACCCCGTTCCGCTTCGTCCAAGCCATCGAGATACTCAGGATCAATCTCGATATCGATATCTTGGATCGCCAAAATTTCATCGGCGCCGACGCGGTCAATCGTCCAACGTTTGTCACGTGCGAATACCGGCAACGTCTTCAACTCGATAGTAAGAGAAGAGAGTTCAGGGCCATCAGTATTATCGATACGTACACCACGCAACAAAGGAACCGCATTTTGCCAAGCCGCGTAATTGAACGACTCAACTGCCTCAACCACCAACTGCGGAACAGGTTGACCAACAGCGGGCTCGGAATCATTGCTGCTTTGATCAGAAGTAAAAGCCGGACTGTTGTTTTGCATATTTTGGTCCTCACAAGAGCAGGAATAACGTTCCTCAGACTGAGCGTTACTACCCCAATAGAGGTAGGTGAAACTCTATTTTAAACGACAGGACATACCATTGCAATCAGCGACTTAATTCCCTCCCCAAAGCCTGAAAATAAACTACTACCGGCTGAAGGCCGGTAGGTTGGTCGGGCCTAATGTGAGCTACGGACTGAAGTCCTTTGCTCACGGCCCAGTTAAATGGAACGTTAACACGCCCAAAAGATGGGATGGTCAGCATTTTTCACAATGCCAACCTTTCCCCGCCAACAAAAGAACCTAAAGGTTTCGCCTGAAGGCGAGGGTTTTAGACCCATCGCAAGGACAATAGAATTGGCTCGAGATTACCGAAAATCAACCAAAATCCAATTGAGCACTCGCAGGGTGTCGATACGATACCGCAGCAACGTCACTCTCATCATGGTCCAAAAGCTAGCCCGGCACTTCGACCGCAAAATCACCATTCACATCTACTCCAAAGTCACACTATCGACGAACGAGCAGCAATCAATGGGATTTCGCTGTGGCTTGCGGGGAACCGTCATTCGGATACACTCCACGCTGTGTCTTTCACTTGCTTTTGTGTGCTGTGGCTTGCGGAGAACCGTCATTCGGATACACTCCTGATCGTCCGTGCCATCACAGACAAAATGCTGTGGCTTGCGGGGAACCGTCATTCGGATACACTAATTTGATCTTGCGGAACCACTTCTATACGGCTGTGGCTTGCGGGGAACCGTCATTCGGATACACTGACGTGCTTTTGGATTGTCGTCTCGAATTGGCTGTGGCTTGCGGGGAACCGTCATTCGGATACACTTTGTTCGGCCTTCCATCCGGTCCAGACGGGGGGCTGTGGCTTGCGGGGAACCGTCATTCGGATACACTCAACGCATGTTTCAGGCCCATGCCGACCTCGCTGTGGCTTGCGGGGAACCGTCATTCGGATACACTGCAGCGGCGTTGATCGAGGAGATAAGCGGGGCTGTGGCTTGCGGGGAACCGTCATTCGGATACACTTACTCGGCGAGTTGGCAGACGCATCCGAAAGCTGTGGCTTGCGGGGAACCGTCATTCGGATACACTACCTTTGACGCAAAGTTTTTACCCGCAAAGTGTTGCAATGAAATAGCTCATCAGAAAAGCATGAGTTGTTCCGGGGGTTTCTCGGTTGGAGCCATTTTTTTTCCAATGTAGTTCTCCATTTTGCCAAACTGACGGTCAGTTACGGTAAGGATTCGGACACTCCCATCAGGGGGGATAGCCTTCTTTATAGTGCGCCGGTGTCGGGCTGCGATGTCTTCGCTTGCGCAGTATCTTGCGTAAACGGAAAATTGCAGCATGGAAAAGCCGAGATCCAAAAGCTCGAGGCGAAATTTGGCATAGGCCTTTCGTTCTTTTTTGCTTTGCGTCGGCAGATCGAACATGGTGAAAATCCACATGCCTCGGTACTCCGATAAGGTGTATTCACTGCGTGGCATAAGTCTGGTTGGGTTAAGGTATAGTGGACCAAGCGGGTTTGCCTGCCGGCAGATCGAGGTGATCGTCTTTTTTCAGGAAGACACCAGCCAGTGAGGCGGTAAGTCGCGTCGCTATGTCAAAAAGGGTTCTTTGCTCCCCCTGATGAAGGAGGCGGCTTGTAAGCGATTCGATGATTTGACGTTTCGATTCTTGGTCAACGCCGTTCTCCAGGGAGTTGTCTTGGATGTATTGCGCAACACAAAGGTCAACGATCGGCCGAAACGGCTCCATGAGGTCGTCGGCAAGGCAATAGGCGTTGTATTTGTTGCGATGATGTAGTCCGAGTGAGGGGTGGAGCCCTGATGCACAGATGGCTCGGGCTATGATCGCGCGGAGCACCGCATACCCATAGTTCAGTAGACTGTTTTGGTCTTCATGCTTAGGGTTACGTCGAAATTCCGCGTCCGCAAAGAGATATGGCCAATAACGTCGGGCCGCTTGCGCTTCGATGTTGGTGGGATCCCCCGATTTAACGGAAGGAATCATCGCGGCCAGCCCATGGTCGTTATCCGAAAGTTGATTGAGGACGGCGGCTTGGGCAGCGATTTTCGATTTGACGATTTGTTGCCAGAGCCGTTTTCTCGTCGGAACCGAGGCGGTCGCCTGGGCAACAAATCGCTCGGTTTGGGTGGAATGTCCTGTCAGTGGAAGAAAAAGCCCGACAGGCAGATTTTTTTGGTCACAAGCGACAAAGACGCCGCTGGATTCGGCAATGCCCACGAGTACCGCTTGAGTATAGGTAACCTGTGGATGAGAAACCACCACAACAGCCACTTCCGAAAGGGGGATAGTGACATCTTGATGATTTTCTCGTTGAACAAGCAGTTGATGGTGTTTGACTCGAAGTCGTGCAGGGCAAGCCGAGAAATCAAGGATGTGATTAGTCATTTGCCGGTAAGATGTTGCCTAAAGGATCTACTGTCACCTTCCTGGCACCCCATTTCCTGAGTTTATCGGCTCCGCTACGAATACGAGCTTTTTGCTTCTCACGTAGCGTTTTGGGCCTTGCATCGCAGTGCAAGACAAATTCGTGATCGCCGGCGGAAACCGTGGTAATACGATAGATGTCTTCTTTTTCTTGGCCATCGGGCTTCATTATAACATATTCGCCGCTGGTAAGCGAGAATAAAAAGCGACTATTTTCGTCATCTTTATTGTTGATGACAGGCAGGCCTTGCTGTTTTCGTTGCACCGCCTCGAACTGTGTAACGATGATTTCCGTCCACTTTTCTTGTCCTTTTTTGTTTGTCGTGACGCGGAACTCGACATGGTGATTGC
>JASFHG010000446.1:0-4052 GCA_050123355.1 Planctomycetia bacterium | reverse complement strand
GGTTGCCACATTTCCCGTTCGGGCGTTTGGGAAACCGGCTTCATCAACGCTTGCAGACGCGCGACCTGCTCCGGCTTCAAAACCGGTTGATCCTTGCGGTAGGATTGGTTTTTGGGAAAAACGGTTTTCGGATCGGCACGCCGCCCGACTTTCATGGACATCACCACGCCGCCGAAAAACCGTCGTACCGAGGTTTCGTTATCGGAGGTAGAGATCACATTTTCCGCCCATACCGAGTCGGTCTCCAACGGCGTGAGCGCGTCGCCGTGGCGATGACGCTCGACCCAACTCAGGTCGACTTCGACACCGTTCTGATACATCCACTTCACGAGCCCCACGATTTGCGCCAACCGTCGCAGCTCTTCGAAGGACGGATATTCCTTGGCAAAATCGTCATAGTGTTCCGTGAAATGTTTTACGAACGCTTCGGCAACCGGGTCCTTCACGTTCTCGACCCGCTCGAGACGCCCGTCCTTGAGTACCATATTCTCCGTTTCCAGTTTGACCGCCGCCGTTTGGAACACGAGCGACCGGTCGTTGCCCGTGGGCACCAGATCGATGTCATTTGGCGTCAACCAAAACCGGAACCAGATCCCATGGTCAGGCTTGTACGATTTGCTCTTGTCGTTGAGAAAGTCCTCTTCGATCTTGCTCAAGGGTCGATAGCCGGGCACCACGCTGGTGAGTTTCTTGCCGAGTCGTCCGCCGCCGGCATATTCCTTCAGCTTGTAGTCGGTCAGGTACATGACCCGCCCGGCATGGGTAAAGAGCAGCCCGGGCGAATACCGCACGTCCATCTTGGGGCCATGAAGATCACCCTTCTGCGGATCGATCGACAGGAACGGATCGACCCCTTCCACGTAGATGCAGTGGATCACCACGGCCAAGTCGTCAAGCCGCATGGCCGGCAACTTCGTCTTGCCTTTCTCGCCCAGCAGGACCAACTGCCCACTCTTCGGATCGACCGCCAGCGTGGTAATATCGCCGATGTCGCCCAAGATTTTTGCCGCCTTGTCGAACCGAACCCCGCCAACCCGCGTAGGCTCCGGCGCAAACCCTCCCCCGTCAACCCCAAAATCACTCAAAGTACTCTGGAAAGGATTACCACCACCGAAAGGAGGACCGCCACCGAAAGGAGGACCACCGGGACCGCCGGGTTTATCGGGAGGATCATTATTGCCCCCAAAACCATTACCGGGACCGTTACCGAAACCACCACCGGGAGGAGGTGGCGGCGGCGGACCTCCGTCCCAATAATATTTTCGATCGTCGTCAGACCACTTAACCTCTGAATCAAAAGCATGATCGAAAGCATCTCTGGGAAGACTATTGTCAGAACCACCTCCGGGAACACTACCGGGACTGCTAATGGGACCGCTGGCAGGCCCACCGGGGCCATTACCAAAATCATTGCCAAATTGATTGTTTTGTTTAAAATGTAAGTCAGCCTGTCTTTGCTGAAACTGATCCCACATCTGACGCAGGCCATCATCTCCGTATTTCGCGCGCATGGCTTCCGCAATGGCAGTTTGGTTTTTACGGATGGTTTGCTCGTGGTCATACCAATTTGCAATTTCTCCCGGAGTTTCGAGGTACGAAGGAACATCTGTCCACTCTCCTCCAATTTGGACACTCGTACTTCCATCGGCTCTGACCATATGCGGAATCGTGCGTTCGACGATCGTCACATTGGAATATGCAGAGACCGAATACGAGGATTGTCCCGGTTCATATCCGTCTACAGGACCGCCCAAGTGGGTAAATACTTTAGTAACTTCACCGGTGATTTGCACAGAATCAAAAGGTGAGCCTATTGTCATGTCGATCGGCTCAGGCATCCATAGAGGGCCTGCCGCAAGTTCCATTTTGTGTTTATGGTATGCAAGATTTTCTTCCCCACCCTGAAAACTCAAATCAGGCTCTTCACCAAGCTCAATAGTCATCGTAAACTCGGGCCGCTCGCCAAGATCGGTATTTTGGTACAAGTTGTCATGGTCCACGGGATCTTGTTCGGAGAAAAATAGAAAAGCGCCAACCGTATTCTTCAGGGTTTTGGTCACGGCTTGTACCCCGGAGCTTACGCCGGGAATCTTGCCGGCATATTCGTCCGCTTTATCCGCGACATTAAAAGCTTGCCATTGTGACAAGGCCGCACTTTGCTCGGAATATCGATATTGCCAAAGCCCTCGCATTTCGGAGGTATCGAGAATATCTTCCATCGCCATGTCGGTTTGGAGATTCGAGGCAGGATCACGCCCGTCTCGATCAACAAGATTGACAGGGTCGTTTCCGCAGTAGGCATACAGGGAAGCGTCTTTTTGTTCACCGCACGGTAACCGTCGGTTGGGCTCCTGTTGCAGGAAACGGCCCAGAGTCGCGCAATACGCTCGGGCGCGTGTCAAGGTTAATTCTGATTGAGAATCATATGGCATTCCCGCAAAAAAACTTGATGGTTTTCGAGTTTCCCCGAACGGTGAGTACGAGATCGATTCTACGACACGCCCCGTTCGTTCCGTAATGTATCGCACGGATCCAAGCCGATCCTCAAGATAGAAATGAGTGTTCGAATCCATGCAGTTGCATAGCGCACGCTGATTGTAAACGAAGTGGTTTATGGAACCATCGAGATCCGATTGGGCAAGAAAGGAATTTTCACGGTTAAACGGTAAAGTGACGTACGTTTTTTTCTCGTCGGTTGTATTACATGACATCAGCTCTCCATTGCCATTGTACGTGTAGTGGACTTTGGCTTGATCCGAGTGGACGGTTTTAAGACGGTTCGTGCAATCATAAGAGTATTTCGTGGTCCCGCCCGGGCCTTTTCGCTGGACCATGTTTCCCAGGGCATCGTGGACAAACGTTTCGTTGCCCGCTTGTTGGATCTGGTCCCATTTGTTGTATTTATATCCGACTTTTCCTGCCGGTCCGGTACGTGACAGACGGTTTCCCATGACGTCATAGGCATAGCTGATCTTTTGTCCGTCAGGTTGGGTGACTTCCAGCAAGCGGCCCAATTTGTCATACGTGTATTTGGTCGTCTTGCTGCCGTCGGGGGTCGTAAGCGTTTCGGACGACACCTTGCCGCCGGGATAGTAAGCGTACGAAAACTCTGCCAGGAGGGTGTTTGCATTGGAGGAAGGTTTCCGTTCGTGGCGGATGTTCTCCAGCAGGCCGTCCGGACGATAGCGAAACGTTGTCACCACGCCATTAGGCATCCGGCGGACCACCGTCCCTTTGGCGGAATTGTAAGTCCACGTAAACGTTCCGGCAGGCGAGTCAACCCGCTCGACCTTCCCCAGGAGATTATAGGCATACTTGACCTCCCAGCCTTTCTTGGAGTTCTTTGTATCGGCCGGCGTCTTGACGGAAGTGACCCGATTCTGCCAATCGTAGCCGAACTCGACCCAAAGCCCGTTCGATTGGTCCACGCGAACCAACCGGCTGAGCGTGTCGTACTGGTACCGTGTCGTACCGGTCTTGTCCTTCATGGCCACCCGCCGGCCAAGTTCGTCGTAAACATACTCGACACTGGTTCCGTCAGCATAATCCATTTTGGTTAGCTGTCGTCGTTTGTTATAAGCGTAACGGGTCACCCGCCCCGCCGAATCGGTCTTTGTCTTGACCAGATCTCTCCAAGGAGCTTCATCGTAATAGGTATACCGGGTGTTGAATTTATACTTTGCGTTATCATCCGTAGTCACCTCGACATGCCCGCCGGCGGCAAGAGACGTTTTTTCGGATTCGGAGGGTTCCTCAATATCCTTTTGGGGTTCCTGCATTGCCGTTTCAACGTCTTTCGCGAAGTTTTCCGAAGCCGCCTGCTTGTTGGGAGCAGATTGGTTTGGTTCGCCCGACGGGCTACAACCGATAGCCGTCGCCAGCAAAAGTAAGAAAACCATCCATGCTTTTTGACCAATGGTCGACGTGTTCAATAAAGCCATGTTTCACCTCTTTCATTTGCAAAGGTCACAAGGATTCAAAGTGTTATGTATAGTACAAGTCCCCAAAGGGATCCCATTCCCGCTTTCTTATGAGCGGGGAGCGAGTTTTTT
>JASFHG010000445.1:0-4055 GCA_050123355.1 Planctomycetia bacterium | reverse complement strand
CCGACGACACGATCCGTATCGAAGGGGAGGACAGCGCGGTGGCGCTGGCAACTCGCGTGATCGAGGCGCTTCAAGCACAGCATCAAACGCACGGTCGACTCGAGACCGAAGACGTTGAACGTGCACTGGCCGAGGTAGCCAACGGTGAAAAGCCACAACTGACCGAACCGATCGTCGCGTTCCATGCTCGCGAAGTCCGTGCCCGTACGCCGGGCCAGGCTCGTTATATCGATCTGGTACGCAAACATGACGTCGTGCTCTGCGCCGGACCGGCCGGTACCGGCAAGACCTTTTTGGCCGTCGCCCTAGCGGTCGCCGCGTTGCGCGAGCAGCAGGTTCGCAAGATCGTTTTGGTACGGCCGGCGGTCGAGGCGGGCGAGAGCCTAGGCTATTTGCCTGGCGACTTGCAAGCGAAGATCAATCCGTACCTCCGTCCGTTGATGGACGCTCTGAACGAGTTGGTCGGTTACGACTTGATCAAGCGTTACAAGGAAGAGGACGTCATCGAGGTGGTCCCCCTGGCCTACATGCGAGGCCGCACGCTCAACAACGCGTTCATGATCCTCGACGAGGCTCAAAACACGACCGTCGCGCAGATGAAAATGTTTCTCACGCGGATGGGTGACCACTCGAAAATCGTTGTTTCCGGCGATGTGACCCAGTTGGACCTGCCGCCGGGTGTCCGGAGCGGACTGGTCGACGGGATGGATCGCCTTAAGGGAGTTCCGGGTATCGCGACCATGCGTTTGACCGGTGCCGACATTGTGCGTCACCCCTTGGTCCAGCGCATCGTTGCTGCCTATGACGGCCGACGGAAAAAGAAATAAATTAACACTTTACCCTATAAACGTTAACCATGCCCAGCGCCCCACGAAGAACCCGATCCGAACGTGTCGCGGCGATCGATCTCCCGCCCGGCTTGTTCCAGCGGATACTCGAGCGGCTCACCAAGCGTGAGGTGCTGATGCGGATCGGGTTTGCGTTTGTGTTGGCCATGGTGCTTTGCGTTCTGATCCATGGTTGGTCGCCACCGTTTTCCTATCGGGCGGGCTACGTCCCTTCGAGTGATATTGTTGCGAGCGTTCCTTTCCAAAAATTGGACCCCGATGCCACCGAAGAGAAGCGAGAAGAAGCTCGACAGCAGGCGCGACTTGTCTATAGCCAGGACTCTGAGCCGATCAAACGACTCCAAGCAACACTCAATAAGCTGCTCTTGCATTTAGCGGGCGTCAAGAATCTTGAGGAAGTACAGCCGGACCTTTGGAAACAGTTTACTCCTCCGAAGTCCGAAACGACTGCGAAACCATCGCCGCCGAAGGAAGCGTCTGCCGAGCAGGATACGTCGAAATCTGACAAGGATTCGTCATCAAAAAAACCACCGAAAAAAACGGCCAAACAGATTCAGCAGGAGCAATTCGCCAAGTTCCAGGCGGAGATTTCGGGCGACGAGAATATGGCCCAAATCGAAGCTGCCGTGAAGGAAGTGTTGCGACCATACGAAAAAGACGGCTTGTTGGAAAAACCACCTACCGGAGGGAATCAGGAAGAGATTTATGTCTATCCCAAGGACCGACCTCGTGATATGGAGGCGGTCTCAATGAGCAAGGTCCTACTTGGTGACGGGACCGCGATTCGAGACGAGTTGGCAACGAAACTAGGCCAGGCTGATCTTGCCTCGCGACTTTTTGCTTGGCTCCAGCCGAAACTGTCCGCGATGAACACGCTGACGCTTGATAAGAGTCGATCTCTCGAAGAAAGCGAGAAAGCGGCTGCGAAAGTGGATAAGGTCTACGTTTACTATGCACGGGGACAGGTCCTTGCTAAGGCGGATGATAAGACGGATGAGCCGCTCGGCGCCCGAGAATTGGAGCTATTGAAGCTCGAACACGAAGCGTTTCTGGAGCACCGATCGCAGTGGCAAAGGATCCTTCGTACGCTGGGCATGCTCGTGATCCTTATGGTCCTGATTGCATTTTGTGGCTACCATCTCCGTTTGCGAGATTCCCAGATACTCAAAAACCCGCGAAGTCTGATCGCGGTTACGATCATGGTCATCTTGACCGTTGCTGCTGCGAAATGGGCCGCTCGCGATCCGTTCCATGCCGAGATTGTTCCGGTCTTGATTTTCGGTCAAATTATCGTGATCGCGTATAAGCGTGAACTGGCGATCGCGCTAACCGGGTTTGTTACGCTGGTCGTGCTTCTCGGGATTGGGCTGGGGCTCGGCGAGATGATTATCTTGCTCGGTACTGCCGGCACGGCGATCTTCCAACTCAACACGATCCGGAACCGGAGCAAGCTGATTGTGGTCGGGATTGCCAGCGGACTGGTTGCATCGCTGTTGACGCTTGCTGTTGGGCTTCTGGACAATCAACCGATGGGCTTGCCGTTGTTCTATGAAGTGGCCCGCAATGCAGGATGGCCGATCGCTGCAGGATTTCTCATGACAGGCCTGCTACCGCTGATCGAAAAAGCGTTCGGCGTCCTGACCGACATCAGTTTGTTGGAGTTGGGTGACGTGGCTCATCCGCTGTTGCAAGAGCTGGTTCGACGTGCCCCGAGCACCTATAACCACTCGGTAACGGTTGGCTCGATCGCCGAAGCGGCGGCCGATGCGATCGGCGCACGCGGGCTCTTGGTCCGAGTCGGAGCCTATTTCCACGATATCGGAAAGATGCTCAAGCCGGGCTACTATATCGAAAACCAGGGAGATGAGCAGAATCGACACGATGGGCTCGTGCCCGCAATGAGTTCACTGGTGATCATCGCGCACATCAAAGATGGTGCCAACCTCGCACGACAGCACCGTCTGCCGGAGTCGATCATCGACCTGATCCAGCAACACCACGGGACGACGCTCGTCGGCTACTTCTATCAACAAGCGAGCCGGATGAGTGAAGAAAACCCCGATGCCGGCAAGGTTGACGAAAGCTCGTTCCGCTACCCTGGTCCCAAACCACAAACCAAAGAGGCGGCCGTTTTAATGCTGGCCGATGCGGTCGAGAGCGCAAGCCGAACGCTCGTCGGGCCGACCCCGGCGAGAATCGAGAGCCTCGTCCGCGAACTGGCCGATCGCCGTCTCGAAGATGGCCAGTTCGACGAAAGTGGTTTAACGCTTCGCGAGCTGCGTTCAATCGAAGAGAGTATGGTTAAAAGCGTCACGGCCATCTACCACGGTCGCGTCAAATACCCCGACCAAAAGACGGACTAGCCAAACTTATAGTGCTTGCGGACTCCCTGCTTGATCTTCCAAGTGCAATCGAGTCCTTCGGGGAAGATGACCAGATCCCCTGATCCAAAGCTGATGGTCTCGTCGGCTGTCTCGATATCCACTTCCCCATCGAGAATGAGGCAAGTTTCCGATTCGCCATAGTGCCAAGGAAATTCGGACGGTTCCTTTTCCCAAATCGGGCACCCTTCCATTGCCTGACGTTCTTCTTCGGTTGGTTTTCGCACGGTAATTTTCATGAGGTTCTCCCAAATAGTTGCTTCGAGGTCCATGTTTTGGTTGTTCAAAAAACAAAGGGGACATCGCCACGGGCAACGTCCCCTTGAGGTTAGTGGATTGTGAAAATGAACGCAAGTATGGTGGGCTTAACGGTATGAATTTTCGTTCGTTTGGGCCACTTGCGTGGCGACCTCCTGTTGCGGCTCTTCTTCTGCAGCCGGAGCAGCCGGCATTGCTTCGATTACCGCCTCGGTGATGTCGAACGACGAATCGTAGCTAAGTACGACTGTCGGATTCTTGGCGATGACCATGTCGAAACCCTTTGATTTGGCAACTTCCCGGGCTACGTCAATCGCTTCCTTGCGAAACTGCTGAATCATGACCGCCTTCTGCTGCTGAACGACGGCGATCGCTTTCCGCTTGGCAAGATCATACTGGCTGTTGGCCGCTTGGAGCATCCCGACAAGCTGTTTTTTCTGCTCGGGCGTGACTTGCTGGCCCATCTGTTTGAGCTCGTGTTCCTTGGCTGTGACCTGTGATTGCAGTTTATCTTTGATCTCTTTGAGCTGTCCGTCCAGATTAGTCCCCTGCGCCTTGAGTTTCTGGT
>JASFHG010000444.1:0-4057 GCA_050123355.1 Planctomycetia bacterium | reverse complement strand
CGACAGCTTCAAGGACGTTCGCGAGATCGACATTCTCGAGGATAAGAAAAGTGACGACCCTACCCGCCGTGAGCAGCGAAACGACCTGATGCGTTTGGTCACGAAGGGGCTCAGCCGGAACGAACGGCTGATCATGATCCTCTATTATTACGAAGAGCTGACGATGAAGGAGATCGGCGCGACGCTCAGCCTCAGCGAGAGCCGCGTGAGCCAGATGCACAGCTCGATCGTCCAGCGGCTCCAATCCCAGCTCGGCCAGCGCCAGCCCGAGTTCAGCGGCTCTTAGAATCCGTACGAAAACAAAATGTTAGCCCCGTCGCCTGCGACGGGATTTCGAGGCATTTCCGGCCGCAGGCGGCCGGGCTAACGGCTGCTGATATCTACAAGACACGTTCGGGCCTCGTCCTTTTTCGGGCGGGCGTCGACTTCGATTTTTCCGTCTGCCGTGGCCAGGATCGCTTGATTGGGGTGCACGAAAAAGACCGGCACGAGGTTCTCTTTGGCACGGGCCGCGATGAACTTTCGGTTGCAGTCGCCCATCATTCCATAGGCTGGATTGACGATCATCTCGGCACCGTTTTCGGCGAGTTGTTTGGCGACCTTGGGAACGCGGCGGTCGTAGCAGATCATGATCCCCAGCTTGCAGCCGGCCACTTCAAACACGGGATACTTGGTACCGCGAGTGTAGCCGATCGGGTTGTTCCCTTTTTCGAGGCCCATCTCATATCCCTGGGCGAAATGGGTCTTTCGATACTTGCCGACGATGGTCCCGTCGTTGCCAATAAGCACGGCCGTGTTGTAGGTTTTTTCGCCGTCTTTTTCCAGGAAGCCCAGTACGAGAGCAACCTGGAGTTCTTTGCAGAGTTTTTGAAACTGCCGGATATATGGGCCGTCGATCGGCTCGGCGATTTGGTTGAACCGTTTGGTCAATTTTTGGCGATGCTTGCCGGTCGCTTTGCGTACGTCGTTGACCAGATACCCTTCCAGAGCGCCTTCCGGCGTGACGACGAGTTGGGCACCGTCGTTTTTGGCTTGACGAATGGCGGCCTTCAGGCGTGTGGTGTTGGCATCCTTGTCCCATTTCACCGGTTGGTATATCAGACCGGCCACTTTCAAGGATTTGGGATTGAACGAACTCTCGGCAGTGACGGTCGCGCAAGCTCCGATCGAGAGGAGAGCAAAAAGGATGGTACGAAGAAATAGAGCCATGGTTTCTATCCGGGAGGGCTGGTTTCGTGGAGGCTGATTTTATTTCTCGATGGTTGGATTTGCCGTCTCGACGACCAAGATCTGTACGACGAGAGGATACATCCCCTTGCGAGGTTTTTGGGGCTTTCCGCCGGGATTGACGGCTTTCGGCGTGCCGGGCGTGATGACCACGTCGACCGAACGCTTGCTTCCGCCTTTGGTGCCGTCCTTGATCGCATCGAACCACCAGCCCATATTCCCCGGCAAGACGTGTTCTTGCCCGTTGACCACGCGTCGGTAATGTTTGGCGATGGTTTTGGGCTTATTGACCTCTTCGATCCGGATGTAATGTACTTCGAGCGGATCCATCGGCAGTTTTTTGAGAGAACCTTGTACGCCTTGCGGTAGCATAAAGTCGAGCCGAGTGACAATTTGGGCGTTTCGGTGAATGTCGACCCGGGACGGATCGGCCTCTTTTTCCTTGGATTCTCCGGCGAGCGTTTGGGGGCCTCCGAAAGCGGCGGCTGAGGGAGCGGCCGCGGTGAGACATTGCGAGAACAGCTTCGCTACCAACTGCTGTGATGCATAAAACCATTGGTGCTGTACGTTACCGGTGCCACCGGCAGGGGACATGGTCCTGCCCGCACGTGGATTGTTTGGCATGACATTAGGGTCTTCGCGGTGCAGCATTTTCAAGGTAACGAGCAGGCCGGGATCAATGGCTAAAAGCGTGGTGTTGTTTTTCTGACCTAGCACATTGCCGCCAATGCCGCCGGCGCCTTGTGCTTTGATGGCCGCCATGACGGGATCCATCGACGTTTGGTTCGTGGATTGGGTAAAGACGTCTCCCAGTGCGACCTTGGGACCTTGCTGATAGTAGTTTTTGCATCGCTTGAACAGTGAATTTCGCACTTTGTCCAGTGGCATCGTGTAGGCCAAGGCGATGCTGTTTTTCTCGTTGGTTCCGCCGTGGCCCGTGCCTCCAGCAAATATGCCCGAATTCGTAGGTCGCGTAATTCTTTCATTGAGGCGTTTGGCGACCATCCCGGCGATTTCACGACCCCAAAGTTTTTTGGTCAAACGGACCAATTCTTCTTCGGCGGTGGTGTTTTTCTTTTGTTCGTAGCGGTACTCGGCAATGGCGACTTCAAGCTGATTGCCCGGTTGGACTTGGCCCGTTCCACCTCCGGATCCCCAGCCCTTCAGCTCTTGCAACGAAGATCCATTTTTGTTGGTGTTGCCGATGGTCGCCAGGTCCGGCGTTCTGGGAAGAATCCCGAGCAGGCGGGCAATTGCCGTTTTGCTGTAGAGGGTGAAAAAGGACTCGAATTGACTCAGCAGTTCCGGGTCGGGTGCGTTTGCCTCATAGATTCTTATTTGTCCCAGCAAGTTCTCCGGTGCCGATTCAGTGAACCAGCCCCGGAATTTCTTGCGATCCGCCGCCTTGATGGAGTCTCGCAGGATGTAACCGCCCAGGAGGGAACGAAGGTTTTCCGAAGCGATCGGCTTGAGGATTTTCTCCGCTTCTTGACCAAGTGTTTCCGCGGACATCCGCTGATCGTTGCCTTGGCCGCCGGCAAAGATCCTGCCTCGGTTATGCGACGAGCCGCCAGACATGCTTGCTTGTGGGTCGCGGTATTCCCAGGGATCGACCAGTGTCTTGAAAAGCACATGATCATTCTGCTTTTGCTCCACGCCCATAATCGCGAGAACCCGGATGGCCTTTTTCGTGGCCACTTGAGGATGGACGATATTCAGGTCCTTGTTGGTGACGATTTTTCGTAATATCTTGGCCGCCTTGGGAGTTTTGTTCAGCATCAGAGCGACGATGATATGCTCGACCATTTGCTGGTCAAGGTTTACCATCTGCTGCTGTTGCTGCTGTCGGAAAGTGTTGTATCCAGGTGTAGCGGTGTTTCCTTCTGCCGGAGGATTCTCTTCTTTTTGCGGGTTGAGCGTGGCAGGGTCGAGAAGCGAGGCAAGATCCTCGACAATCTTGGAGTTCCCTGAATTTTTTTTGGCAAGGAACAGCAATGCATCTTTGAGTAGTCCGTCTTTTTCCTTGATCGCCGGCATGATGTCCGACCACTCCCATTCTGTAACATCTTTCGGACGTTCACGCGAAATGCCGGGGAGGATCTTGTCGGTCTGATCGACCGGTTTTGTGCCGGAAGGACCCGGAGCGAATGGGTTGTTTTCGTCCACAGGCTTTTCTTTGTTTCCGTTTTCGGTTGTGGGGTTCGATTCACCCGTGTCCGAAGGCGTGAATAGGTCTGGTGTTTGGGGAGGGTTCTCAGGCGTCGTTGCTTCGGGGGCGGTTTCTTCCGGTTCCGGTGGCTGGTTGTTTAGATCTTGGCTCTCCGGTGCCGGAGGGGTGGGCGGAGGAGTTTCCGGGCTGCCACCGCAACCGAGGACCAAAAGTAAGGAAACACACGCGATACTACAAGCGATGGTTCGGTAAGTCATATTCATAATTTTATGTGTGGGGTTGTTAAGAGCGTATCGCTTTGAATACGCCTGGATCGGTTTCGTGAAAAATGAAATCAAAATTGGTAGTTTGTCTCATCTGAAAGCGAGATCGGCGCGCACAGACAAAACAGCATGACGCTTCGACTACCTTCGCAGTTGTTTTGGTCGGTGCTATCGCACCCGCGTGTCAGCAGCCTTTACCGGCCGCCCGTGCATAAAACCAAGATTTTACCGCGAACTGTCGCCATGCGAACATGGTGATTATGATGCTAGAAAAGACAATACAGCACTCAGCCAAACTTCTCTGTTGTCCTGTTCGTCTTTCCGGTTCCGATGTTGGAGCCGTGGCCCATATTATAGGACCAAATCGTCTTCTTTTAGTATGCCCGAAATAGAGGGC
>JASFHG010000443.1:0-4061 GCA_050123355.1 Planctomycetia bacterium | reverse complement strand
CGGCTCGCAGTCGGTAAGAGTCAGCCAGCAAGTAGCGGGCCAGGTTCGTGCGAGGGTCGTCAGGAAATCGGCGTACCGCGTCTTCGAGCCGTTGGATCGCCTTGTCGTATTGTTGCGTGTCGTGATAGAGTGCGCCCAAACGATAGAGCGACTCGCGCCAGATCAAGCTCTGCGGCGTGATGCCGGCCGCGGACCAGTTTTCCAAAAGGAGTCGCTCGGCCGGTTTGGGGTCTCCTTTCTCGATCCATGCCTCGGCGGCGAAGAGCCGGGACTGGAACGTCGCGAGTTCCCCGGGATAAAACTCGATACACTGCTCGAACGTGTCGATCGCTTCGTCAATTTTCCCGATCGCCAGATAGGCCTTGCCCAACCCGAGCAGGGCGTCCGCGTTTCGCTTCTCCGGCTCGAAGTTGAGATAAGCGATGTACATCTTGACCGCTTGCGTGAAGTCGTTTCCGGCCAACGCACACTCGGCACTTTGCCAGAGATCGTCAACAAGGTGTTTCGATACGGTTTCACGTTTCGCGATGGCGGAGTAAAGTAGCGACGCTTCGCGAAGATGGAGTCGCGCCTTGCTCTCTTTCTCTCGATTTTCCTTACTGACGATGCCGGGGTCGAAGCTGTCGAGTATCTGTATGCCGAGGTCGCGGTCGAGCGTGGCCAACAGCCGCATGGATTCGAGATCGGACAACAGGGGAGCGATCGCGCGGGCCAGTCCCAACGCCGATTCAAGCTTTTTCTCCTTGCGAAAGGCCTTGATCCGATTCAACGCGTTCGCCTGAAGTTCGGGAGAGGTCACCCACGGGTTGCTGTGTCCCTGACGGATCAGAGCGTCGCCGACCTTTTTGAAGTATTCGATCGCCTTGGTGGGGACCTTTTGGAGCGCTTCTTCGTAGAAATAGAGCTCGCCCAGACGATATTCGGCCCCGATCGCTTCGGGCGAGTCGGGATAGAGCTCGACGATCTCCTCCCACTGTCGTATGGCGGCCCGATTTTCCCCGAGCTGTTCCAAACAGACCCCGATCAAATACTTCGACTTGGGGATCGTCGGGCTGGAATCCTGAGCGTTGCCTTGTGCCCGGCGAAAACTCTTGATCGCTTCGTCTTCCAGTTTCTCACGAATCGACTCGGCGTTGCTCGTCCCTTTTTTCAATGCCGCTTCGGCCTCGCGCATCTCGAGACGCCCCTGTGCGTAGTAAACCTTTTCGGAATAGGCGGGCGTTTTGGGCACGGAATCGAGTAGCTTGTGGGCCTCTTTATATTTTTCTTGCCGCGTCAAAATTTGTACTTTTTGGAGGATCCCGTTGAACCGTTGTTCGTCGGTGAGCTCTTTGTCGGCCAGATACGCCTTGTTATGTCGCATGATCTCGGTCAGATCGGGGTTTTCCGCATTGAGATCGTTTTCGACCAAGAGATAGCGAACTTCGGTTTTCTCTTTCGGAGTTTCGGCGACCTTGAGCGCCTCTTCGAGTACTTTTTGGCTCTTGGCATAGCGGTGACAGTGCAGCAAGACGTCGCCATACGTTTTCAGGCCCTGGAGCTCGAATTTCTTTGGAAATCCCTCGGGATAAGCGATGTCGAAATAGCGAGCGGCCAAGGTATAACGCGTGTAGGAAGATTGATCCTCCGGCCAGCCGGCCTTGGCGTTGTCGGCTGCTACCATGCCGAGAACGAATGCCGAGTCTGCCAGGTCGCGAGAAGTTTTCCTCGGTTGCATCGCGATCGAACGGGCGATCTCCTTCGATTTGATCAAGTCCCCGTTTTCCAACGCCGTTATCGCCTTGGCAATGCTACGGGTGTTGGTGCCATCCCCAATGACCAGCGACAAGGTGATGGCGGAAAGGATCGTGACGATGATGAAAAGCCCGATTGCCGCGGCCCGTACCTTGTTTTCCTTGAGCCAGACGAAAAACTTTTTGGGAAGCGATTTGAAGAAGGGCAGGGGATTCCATGTGACCAGTTGGATGATCCGCTTGAAGAGTTTCGGCTTGGCGGCATCCCCTTCCGACTCGGCTCCCTCTTCTTTTTCTTTTCGGGGGCGTCTTTCCTCTTCCGGCGGTGCGACGTCCCTTTCTTCGGGCTCCGTCGGCGCAGCATCCGGCGTCACGTCACTCGCGTCGCTCGGCGGCGGACCTACTTGAGCCGTGATTTCTTCGTCGGTCGGATTTACTTGACTTTCATCCGTTGCCATGAGGAGTCATGTCCAATTTTGCGCATGCCCGATGGGTTTCGAGGGATTTATTTCGAGACCGGTGGTGCGTTATCATAGAATTTCAGGGGCTCTATTACCGGAAATCCCCCTTGGATGTCAACGGAGGTTTGGCAAAAGAAGGGCAATGAAGGCACGCCGGACGTCAAGATAGGGAAAATGTAAAAAACAGGGAAAGGCTCGCCGGTTTACTTTAGAGAAGCTAAGGGAAGGAAAGAGTGCAAGCCGAAGCGTTACCCCCCCGGGGAAAAATACTTCTGGGGCATATCGCATAAGTAGTGAGCCATTTTAAGAATGACCGATGGCCCTGATGGCTCACTACTTCTCTACGATGCTTGGTTTGACTACGAAGTCATTTTTACCAAAGGTTGAAAACCGAGTTTAGTCTTCAATGAGATCCGCTAGTGTAATTTTGTTAAGATAATCCTGGAGGATGTTATTGGCGGTGGTCCAGGCGCTGAAGAGCGATTGAACCAGTGGAGAGTTAGGGGATGAACAACAGTACAACTGGTCATCTTCTCGTTCCTGAACAATATCCATTACCTGCCCTAATGAAATTTTGTTCGGTGCCACGCTGAGACGATACCCGCCCGCCGCACCGCGGGTGCTTTCGACGAGGCCGGCATCTTTGAACATTGCAAGGATTTGCACTAAAAATCGCGGTGGAACACCATGTTTTTCGCCAATTTCGCGGATCGCCACAGGAGCTTCACTTTCGTAGTTTGCGGCTAACTCAAGCATTGCAACACAACCGTATTCCGCTTTTGCAGTAACTTTCATCTACTACCATTCCAAATCATTAGGGGAGAAAAAAATACATCAAAAAAATGGGGCCGGCTGGAACCATCGGGCACTCTTCCATCCTGAAGAGCGAATATCCATGCTAATCGTGTCACAGGGACCGTGACCTATACCAAGGAGGAAGGAGAACCGACTTGAGAACGCCCCTTTTTACGTTGCTCTTCCAGTTCACTGGCACCATCAGTATGTTCCCAAATATAACAAGTAAGTGGCTTATGATAAACCACTATTTTTGAGAGGAAAATCCCCCCCTGACCGCTACCCCTCAGATGGACTCCTAGTGTACCGGTTTACATGCATAATTATCACCTTCAAAGTGATGATTTGAGCTAATGCGATTTATTCCAATATAAGCAGTCTTCTAAAATGGCCATTTGGGGATGTCCTGGGCAAAGGGCATTTTTTTTGATATTATACAGATTCGGTGTTATTAAAATCGGGGTTTCCGGAGGGGTCGTGTTTGTAAAGCCTTTGTTTTTAAGGGTTAAATCGTTTTCGTCCAAGAATGATGTGCTCCCGTAAATGCCTTTTTGGGAAACAAAATGACTTGACAGTCACCTTTCCGGAAAATCAAAATGATTCGAACGGCATGGTTTTGAACGATGCGCAAAATGTAGTTTTATTGTATAAAAATTAGATTTTGAGTTGGCTGGAGGGAACTTTTGTATAGTGGAAATGCGTTCCGAGGCATTGTATTTTACGACCGTCCCAATAAAAAGAGGGGGGCAATGCTTGAAAAATTAATTGAAAATTTTTTTGAAAAATTTTTTCCGACCCCCTCATTTTAATGAAAGCAAGGCTGTCGGTTTTGGTTTCCGTTTAATAATAGTTGTAAATACTACCGGATATGCCGTTGTGCCAATATTCGCTCAAAACGATTTATAAAATCCATGAAACCAACAGTGAAAAGTTGTTAATGATAGCCACCGCTCGACGAAAAATAGATAATTTTGTAAAATCTTGAAAGATTTTAATGCCAGTTTCCTAAGCTTGCGATCTGTGTGACTGTACATTCAACGCTCGTGACCCAATGATTGAAAAATAACGTAAA
>JASFHG010000442.1:0-4062 GCA_050123355.1 Planctomycetia bacterium | reverse complement strand
CAAGCCGTTCCTTCGTCCTGCCATGATCTCTATCCTGAAACGGAACAACTTGTGTCCCGCCCTCCCGGTAAGCTTATATCGGTCGTATCGACCGTCCGCATGAGCGTCTTCAACCGAATTTCAAGAAAAGTTTGCCACTTTAACTTTTGGCAAGATCGGCAAGATGCACAATTGGGTCACAAAAAGGCAGCCACAGTGCGTTTCACCTCGAAAAAACAAGACTTTTTCTTGCCTGTACCCCCCATGAATCATCAAGGCTTGGAGAAAAATTGCGGACAATAGATAAAAAAGAATTCCCCCGAACCAAGAGGAAATCACGTACTCCCATGGTCCCATACCACGCTTACGGAAATCAAAAAAAATTCGTTTCCTTCCCATGCTCATCTTGCCAAAAAGAAACAAATCGTGGTAAACTGTGTCCGCTAGGAAGAATGCAAGGTCGTCGACCGAGTGAAACGATTTCGGAAGAACGGCCTGCTGCCGTCGATCGTGCTGTTTTTGGAAAACTTTCGCGATCGTTCGGGTTAGCAAATTTAGCAAAAATAAACAGCCCACGATTCATGCCTCTTCTTTTGAAGACTGAAGAGGAAACGATTCTCGAAAGGACCGCCAAGGAAGGTCGAGTCCCTTTCGGGAAAGCCGAGCTTCGGCTATCATGGTCCACCTTCATGGATGGTTTGAGCGACAAGGAGGTCGCCCTTTGTCTGCAGCGCTGACCGGAACTTGGTCGATACGCCGAAAGAGTCTCTTTGGAATCGCTCTTTTGGTTCTGATGGTCCTCATCCTTTTCGGGATGGGTTTGCGCACCGGTTATGCCTATCGATGCTTGGTCCGCGCGATGAGCTCCCGCGTGCCCGAGTTGCCGATCGCCGCCGAATTGAGTCGCGAGGTGGGCGGACTGCGGATGACGCTCAGTCGCCTGCGAGGGTTACACGCCAATCACGTCGCGCTGGACGACTCGAACAACAGTCTGTTACATGCCTGGTCGTGTCACGGCGAGTTCCAACTGGGCATGCAGCACACCGAGGAAATCTTGGACCGGTATCGCGACCGGCTCGAAGACAAAATCCGGGCGGGCTCCGAGGTGGACGACAATCGGGCCGAGTGGGAGACCGTCCATCAGATCGAGGCTTCTCTCGCAACGATCCATCGCAAGCAAGCCACCAAGGCGGACGAAGAAGAGTGGTTCTTCAATCTTCAGAAAATCTCGGATCTCGAAAAAGAGACCGAAAAGCTCCAAACGCTGGCCGCCAAGCTGCCGAGTCACCTACACACCACGCTCGGAAACCTGGCCGACGACGTCCGGCTCCAATATCGTGCTTTGATCATCACCACCTGGGCCGTCGGCATCGCCGCGCTGCTGATCCTGCTGTTCTACATCCAACTTTTCTACCGCTGGGTCTTCGAACCGCTCAGCACGCTCCTTGCCGGCTCGCGACGCGTGGCCGCCGGGGAGTTCAGCTATCGTATCCGACTGAAAAACAGCGACGAGATGGCCGAACTGGCCGAGGCGATGAACGACATGACCGAGCGGTTCCAAACGATCCGCGACGATCTCGACAGCCAGGTCCAGGAACGTACCCGCGAGGTCGTCCGAAGCGAACAGCTCGCCAGTGTCGGGTTTCTCGCGGCCGGTGTAGCCCACGAGATCAACAACCCGTTGGCCTCGATCGCGATGTGTGCCGAATCGCTCGAAGCGAGGTTAAGAGGACAGAGGATAGAGGACAGAGGACAGAAGAACGAAGAGCTAGATGTAATTGACGGCTATCTGCGGATGATTCAGGAAGAGGCGTTTCGGTGCAAGGAGATCACCGAGAAGCTGCTCGACTTCTCGCGAGCCGAGAATACGCAACGCCAGCCGGTCGAGCTGTCGCAATTGATCGATGACGTGATCCAGATGGTCGGCCACCTGCACCGTTACCGCGGCCGAACCATCCGCTTCGAGCCGGAGGAGCCGGTCGTCTTGTCGGTTCATCCACAAGAGATGAAGCAAGTCGTCTTGAACCTGTTGACCAACGCCCTGGACAGCTTGGGGGAAAACGGAACGGTCTTGCTCGAACTCCGAACCGATCGAAACTTCGCCCTGCTCACCGTCAGCGACGACGGCTGCGGCATGGAACCGGACATCCTCAAACACATCTTCGAACCGTTCTACACCCGAAAGCGGCCCGGGACTCCGGACTATCAAGGATCGAAAAACCAGAAAGGGACCGGCCTGGGACTCTCGATCACCTATCGGATCGTCAACGAGCATGGCGGCACGATCGAGGCCACGAGCAACGGCCCGGGCCTCGGCTCGGTCTTCCGAGTACGGCTCCCGCTGGAACCGAGCAATAAAAAGAAAAAACGACGAGCAGCGTAGCAATCAATTGGCACGTTTTTTCAAAACACGTCGAATTCCATTCGACCGCTAAACAAACACAATAAAAAGCATCAAAAAATTTCCATGAACCCTACCTCCAAACGACTGAAAATTCTCTTTGCCGATGACGAACCGTCGCTGCAGGAGCTGATGCGACTCGAACTGCCGCGGATGGGGCATGATGTGGCGATCTGTCCCGACGGGAAAACGGCCGTCGCGGCGATCGAGAAAAATGCTTACGACTGCATGATCGTCGACCTCGACATGCCCGGCTATAACGGGATCGAAGTGATCCAGCGGGCCAAGCAGTTGAACCCCGATACCGAGGCGATCATCCTCACCGGCAAGTCGTCGCTCGAAACGGCGATCGCCGCGATCCGGCAAGGGGCGTTCGACTACCTGACCAAGCCGTGTCGCCTGGTCGAAATCGAGGCCCTGCTCGGCCGCGTCGCGCAAAAGATCGAGATGAACCACCAGTGCCGCGCGCTCGAAGGACGGCTCCAACGGATCGAAGGCTCCTCGGAGCTGATCGGTAAGACCAGCGCCATGGAACGAGTCCGCTCGCTGATCGCGAAGGTCGCCCCGACCGACTCGACCGTTTTGATCCTCGGCGAGACCGGCACCGGCAAGGAGCTTGCCGCACGGGCCGTCCACGATCAAAGCATGAGGGCGGGCAAGCCGTTCGTCCCGGTCAACTGCGGCGCGTTGCCGGAGAACCTGATCGAGAGCGAGCTGTTCGGACACTGCCGCGGCGCGTTCACCGGCGCCGACGAGCATCGGACCGGCCTGTTCGAAGTGGCCGACGGCGGGACCCTGTTCCTCGACGAGATCGGCGAGCTTCCGACCTCGGTCCAGGCCAAGCTGCTCCGGTTCCTCGAAAGTGGCGAGATCCGACGCATCGGCGAGAACCTGCCGGTGATCTGCGACGTACGGGTGGTCTGCGCGACACACCGCGACCTGGAGACGATGGTCCGCGAGGAGACGTTCCGCGAAGACCTTTGGTTCCGGATCAACACGTTCGAGATCCGGCTGCCGCCACTCCGCGATCGGGTCGACGACATCCCGATCCTGGCCGCCGCCCTGGCCGCACGCCATCGGACGGGTGGGGTCCGACTGACCGACGATGCGATCGACATGCTCCAAAGCCACTGCTGGCCCGGCAACGTCCGCGAACTGGCCAACGTGATCGAGCACGCCTTGATCCTCTGCGAAAACGGCACGATCCGTGCCGAGCACCTCCCGAACCGGTTCACCGATCGCCAACTTCGGGTAGCACCCTGCTCGATCGAGAACCTGACCCTCCGCGAGCTGGAACACCACGCCATCCAGGACGCCATCGACCGCAACCAGGGCAACAAAACCAAAGCGGCCAACGACCTGGGCGTCAGCCTCAAAACGCTTTATAACAAGCTCAACCAGGCCCTCGACAAGACCGGATAAGCGCTTCGCTTGAACCGCAGAATATCGAACAAGGAATGTCGAATGATGAAGGGGGGGTGCTACCGCACCAGAGTAAAAAAAGGGGACATTCAACTTTTTGCGAAGTAAAAAGTTGAGTGTCCCCTTTTTTTGTTGACATGTAGGTCAGGGCTTGCCCTGACGGAGTGAAACGAAGAAAATAAAGGACAGCAATCCATGTATGGATGTTTGCTATCCCCCCCACATACAGAAAACTGCTTACAAAGGCATAAGAGGAAATA
>JASFHG010000441.1:0-4067 GCA_050123355.1 Planctomycetia bacterium | reverse complement strand
CAAAACCTTTTGCCCCATGGTTCGATAAAGAAAAAGACCACGGAGTACACGGAACACTCGGAAAAAATCGAATTTAAAATTCTTTCCGTGTATTCCGTGGTTTTAAAAAGGATCTCAAAAACCGAGAGTGGAAGAATGAAGGTTCAGTGTCCAAAATGCAAGAAGCCGATACCTGCCGACCAGATTAACATTGCGACGGACATAGCATTTTGTCCTCAATGCAATGACGCGTTCAAGGTGTCTGAAAGCGTGGACTTGAATGTCGCCAACCCGGATGTCTTACAGAATCCCCCACGGGGAACCTGGTTTCGGCAGGAAGTGGACAGGGTTGTCGTCGGAGCATCCACTCGTTCTCCCATCGCTTTCTTCCTGGTCCCTTTCATGTGTGTGTGGTCTGGTTTTTCCCTGGGCGGCATCTATGGTACTCAGATAATCAGTGGCGAGTTTAGTTTGGTGATGTCGCTTTTCGGCCTGCCATTCCTCCTGGCAAGTATTCTCTTCTGGGGCCTTGCACTCATGACGATTTGCGGCAAGGTCGAGGTCTCCATTGGCCAAGAAAGCTCGATCTTTGTGGGCATTGGAGGTCTCGGATGGACACGATACTTTGACTGGTTCGCGGTGCGGAACATTCAGGAAGCACCGAACCCGATGCAATGCTACGGCGGAGGCTATGGAGCGTTCTACGGAGGGATATTTCTGGAGGGACCGCAAAGAATCCGATTCGGCGCGGGCATAAACGAGCAGCGGAGATACTTTCTGTTACATGCGCTGAAGTATCTCAAGGCAGAAACTTTCCAGCAAAGCTTCTGAGGTGACGAGATCAAGGTGTCTGGCGACTTTATTTGTTTGAACCCAGGAGCGAATAATGAAATACGCAATTTTCATTCTGTTATTGCTTTGTCCGTATGCTTCTGCGGCGGATATCAATCCCGACCTGCCGGAATTGTTGGATAAGATCGCCACGACAGGTGCGAATCGGTGGGAAGTCGGGCTGGGCGAAAAAGACATGTTCTACCTGAATTCAAAAGAAAATGTCTTTGGGGAAGCAGCCGGTTACAGTTTTCCTCCCGGCGAAGGTGAATACACGCTTCATTTTCGATTCAAAATCGTAGATGAGATAACACCTCGAGAAGCGGCAAGAAGGCGGCAAAGACTTGAGACCTTGAGGAAACAGGGCGAGAAGATCAAGCACACCGAAATGAAAGGATATTTCAATTACGAGCCGGTTGGAAAGGACCAATGGGCTCTTGCCCTCAAGATCAAAAAAGCGGAGCAGGACGTGGAAGATATACCGGAGTATAAATACAAGTCCGTTTGCCTATCCGAAGAATATTCCATGGCGTTTTTCATACCGAACAAACAAAACAAGAAAGCATTACGGTATAAGAAAGACATCGATGCTTTCTACAAACTGTTAAAACCGGCATTTAAATGACCGACCTCTCTGCCCGATCACTTGCTTTATTGCACGGTTTCGTTTGCCCACAAACGGATCATGAGGTTTAGGGATGTGTCGATATTGAATTTCGATTGCAGCACGAGGTCCAAGGCGTCCGAAGGTGCCGGGAGCGAGGCACGGTTCTGTAGCTTTTGAATTTGTCTGGCCCAATCGATTGCCGGAGCGGCCAACGGAACGGGATATATCAGGCCCGGCACCACATTCCCTTCCGTGGCGAGCGGGATGTGATCGCTCATGACACATGGTATGCCTGCCGCTTGAGCCTCGACGCCGACCAGCCCCAGCCCTTCGTGAAGCGAGGGGAATAGGAGGCAGTCCATGGCGCCTTGGAGTAGTCGCGGGATGTCGGCGCGGAAGCCCGTGAAAATGACACGATCTTTCAGGCCCAGATGGTCGATTTTCCGGCAGAGGTTTTTCTGTAGCTCTTCGTTGCCACCTCCGACGAGCAGCAATATGGCCTTGCTTTCGAGCCGAACCAATTCGCTGAGGATGTCGATCATGAACGTGTGATTTTTTTCGATGCCGAATCGGCCGACATGACCGACGACCAACGCATCTTGTGGGATCTCCAATTCCTGACGGACTTCGGTTTTGTCGACGGCGGCCGAAAATGGTTTGAGATCGATTCCGCAATACAAAGTTTGCCGGCGGGGATCCTTGCCCCACGAATCGCCCCAGATCGCCTTGCCTGCACCTTCGCTGCACGCGATACTGTGTGTGGCGTATTTGCGAATCAAACGCTTCCTCCGGCTGATGCGAAGCAAACGTGCCGGGTCCAGCCTTTTTCTGATAGGTTCAGCATTTCCACGATTCACATGAGTATGAGCAATGCGTACCGGGACGCCGCATTTCGCCACGTGTTTTAAAATGACTCCGTTATACCATTCGCAGTGGCAATGAACGGCCTCGTACGGACCATGCTGTTGGATGACTTGCCGGAACGCACGCGGGAGTTTGAAAATATTTTCGTAATGACACGGCAGCCGGAAGAAGTGGGCGTTATGTTCCCGGATCTCGGGGAGGTAATAGCAAGAAGGCTCGTCACGCAGGCACAGAAAGTCGTGCCGGAGATACTCGCGGTCACTGTTGCGTAGGACCGTCATCAACCAGTTTCCGATACCTCCGCACTGCATGGTCGGCAAAACATGCAGTACGCGAATGCAATGTTGCAATGGTTTGTGTTGGTAGGTGGTTTCCATACGGACTTATGCAATGAAACGGTGGAAGCGGACGGTCGTGGCTCCCGTTGCCGGTGCCCGCTTGCGTTTTACCGAAAATAAGCTTCCATTTTGTCGAACGCTTTATCGATTTCTTCTTCGGGGACACAGAAGGACATTCGTAAATGCCCCTGGCCCGTGGGACCGAAGGCGATGCCCGGGGTCGTGGAAACGCCGCCTTCTTGCAGCAGTTTTTTGCAGAACGTGGTGGAGTCTTGACCTGTTTCGAGGAGAATTTTGGGAAACATCAGGTAGGAGCCGTTCGGTTTTTCGTAGGAGAAAATCGAGTCGAGACGATCGAGACGGCTACACATGAGGTTGCGAGCGGACAAATAGTGTTCCCGAAATTCCGCGACACAATCTTGCGGTCCTTGCAGTGCGGCAAGGGCCGCGTATTGAGAGACGACCGGTGCACAAATTGCCAGCGGTATATGGGCTTTGTTGATCTGGGGGATGATCTCCTCGTCCGCGTGCAAGTATCCGATACGCCAGCCGGTCATGGCGTAGGTCTTGGTGAAGGCATAGCAGCTAATGACGTTGCGCTTCATCTCCGGGATCGAAGCGATGCTGAAATGCTCGTGGCCGTCGTAGGTGAAGTACTCGTAGGCTTCGTCGGTGATCACCATCAGATCATTTTCCAACGCAATTCGGGCTACCTCGCGAAGCTGCTCCTCCGACCAGACGGTACCGGTAGGATTGTTGGGCGTACAGAACAGGATCGCCTTGGTCCGATTCGTGATCGCGTCTTTTATGCCTTGGATGTCCAGGGCGAATCCTTCTTCTTCAATGGTCGGCACGAACACGGGCTTGCCCGAGGCGATGACCACTTGGCGCACGTGCGTCGAATAGGTCGGCGAGGGGACGATCACCTCGTCGCCCGGGTCGACGACCGCCAACACGGCCGCCGTCAGCCCTTCGATCGCGCCGACAGTAACCATGACCTGAGAAATTTCCGCGTCGATATGGTTGTCGCGTTTGAGTTTCTTGACAATTTCTTCGCGTAGTTCGGGGAGACCGGCGTTTTCCGTATACCCGCCAACCTTTCCTTGTTCGATGGCAGCGATGGCACCCTTTTTGATATGGTCGGGCGTGTCGGAGGTCGGTTTTGCCCAAGAAAGAAACGCGACATCGTCGACCTGCTTCGAAAGTTTCGTCATCTCATGGATCGCCGATTTCGAGATCTGTCCAACCCGATTCGATATTTTCGATTTTCCACTCATCAATTACTTCCTTCGCAATAAACCACATCGCTACGACAAAAACAGTCCATTTTCCACCTCTCATTTTATCGAGTTTGGTCTTTCCTGCAAGATCGACAATATCACGGGCCAAAGTGCCGGTAGGCCGGATCGCGATCCGGCATTTAAGGAATAACTTCAAGCCCGATCCCG
>JASFHG010000440.1:0-4070 GCA_050123355.1 Planctomycetia bacterium | reverse complement strand
CCGGATAGGAGCGGCTTGAACGAGCGGCCCTGCATGTCGGCGGGGATCGGTGCGCCGGCGGCGTCCAGCAATAACGGGGCGACGTCGAGCATGCTCACCAGATCGTTCTCGTTGACCGAGCCCGGCTTGACCTTGCCCGGCCAACGCACCATCAAGGGGATCTGTAGGGACGGCTCGTACATGAACATCTTGTTGAAGAAGCCATGCTCGCCGGTGAAGAAACCGTTGTCAGAGACGTAGATGACGATCGTGTTATCGCTCAGCCCAGACTTGTCGAGGTGGTCGAGCAAACGACCGATGTCCTCATCCAACGTCGCGATCAGCCGCGTGTAGCCCCTCATGAACGTCTGGTACATAAGCCGCGTCCCGTCAGCCCGGTTCATCTTTTGGGCCTCTTCTAACTCCTTCTTATACTCTCGATAGTGGCAGATCAAGAGTCGAGAGAAGATCAGGTCGTCGGCCATCAACTCCGGCACGCGGCCTTTGTAATCGTCCAACAGCGTCGGGGGTTCGGGGAATTTTTTATCGGCAAAGAGATTCTTGTGCCGCGGGGCAGGTTGATGGGGGTTATGTGGCGCCTTGTGATGGACCATAAGCATGAACGGCTTGTCCGTCTCTCGCTGCTTGAGCCAGCCGATCGCCTTGTCGGTGATCACGTCGGTCAGATAACCTTTTTGGACCACACCGCCACGTCGCCCGTTTTCCCACGGAGCACCGGTCTCTTTCATGCGGCAATCGTAGAAACGCCCCTGGTCAGGGATCACGCTATAATAATCGAAGCCGGTCGGTTGGGTTTGGAGGTGCCACTTGCCGACGATGGCCGTTTCGTAGCCCGCCTTCTGAAGCAGCTTCGGGAAGGTCTGCTGCTTGCCGTCAAACAGTGCGTTGTTTCGGCAAAATCCATTCATGTGGTTATATTTGCCCGTGATGAGGACAGCACGCGATGGCCCACATAGGGCATTGGTCACGACTGCACGGTCAAACCGCATCCCCTCGTTGGCAATCCGATCGAGGTTCGGCGTCTGCATCACCTTGCTGCCGTAAGCACTGATCGCCGCTTGGCAATGATCGTCAGCCATAATGAACAGGATGTTCGGCCGCTCGGCAGCAGTGGCCACAGAAGAACCGCACATCGACAAGGCAAACGGCGTCATAATTGTCAGACAAAACCAACAGCAGGAAGATCGGAAAGAGCTCATTTTTACACCCGGGGGGGCTGGAGGAAGTGAGTTTTTCTTGCGGTCGCAAAGCATTGAACGACGTCGAAATATTGCGAAATCAATAGTGCTTTATCGCTTATCATTCTAACAAAGCAGTCAAGCGGAAACAAGCTGCCGCATTGCGACTCAAAAAGAATCGTTAAAATCCGACCGTCATGGACCAATTTTGGGCAGAAGAAAATCTCGTTCCCGCAACCAGGACATTCAAGGGAAGCGAACGGTTTCTCCATGTTTCTATCTCGCATAAATACAATTGACAGCCATTTTCTTATTCTCTAAAATCAACGCAATCAATCAACCATCGAGCCTTTTCGTTCCAACCACAATCCCTTTTCCATAAAAAGAACCTTCATGGTGCACCTCAAAAAGTCCATCTTTTTATCTTCGGCAATATTGATCGTCTTCGGGTCTCACACATCCTATGCCAAGGCTCCTCTGACTGCGAAGGAGGTCATCGACAAACATGTCCAATCAGTGAGAAAAATTCACACTTTTGACATCGATTTTGCGATTCAAGTAACCCAAAGAGTCGGTGAAACAACGGAAAAAACCTATCTACTCTCTGCCTGGAATTGGCAAACGCAGCCCGGCCAGACGATGGTTCGGCCACGCTTTGAATACTTCGAAAAAAAGCTGAGCCAAAAAGCTCTGCATGTGGACAAACGAACCATGGTGCTCTTGGGCAATCAACGGTATATCTTAGACTATCTCAACCTTCCGAAAACCGAAAGCTTTTCGCTTCCCAACCCTAAATTCTCGGCCGATATGTACGAAGAAGAGAACGAAGATTCGATACTATCAGGCACAAAAAATCCTCTTCTTGCTCTTCTGCTACGGTTCCATCCTTCCCCCAAAGGCCCTATTGTTCCTTTTGCCGAATATGTCAAGGGGATGGAATATAAACTGATTTCGCCTGACGCAAATTCGAACGGTTGCCTCGGTGTTCACTTCTTCTTAAAGGAGGACGACTCGAAAACCATCGATGTTTTTTTCGATCCCAACTTTCATTACATGATCCGAAAATTGCGACGCAAACTAAAACGCACCTTAAACGACCAGGAAAGAATCTCTGATGGAATCTTCACCATTGAAAAATTTTACAAAGAAAAAGGCGTTTCCTTTCCCGTCGCTGCCCATCTAAAAACCAAGGTCACGGTCCAAGGCAAAACAAGAAGCAATCGCCTGAAAACGTACGTGGAGATAAAATCCATTAACAAGCGGGCCGAACCGTTTGAACTGCCGGAAGATCTGATCGTGTACCGGCGAGTGGCAGAGGTCGTCGGCCAACCGCCGGTAAGGGAAGAGGACGCTTGCATCATGGGCAAAAACAACACACCGAAAGAAATCCTTACCCAGGAAGAGTTTATCGAACGATTTCGCAACACCCCAAAATAACGCTAACTCCAGCCCGCTCCTGCTCGCATGTTTATTGTACCTGTGGTGCGCAAATAAGGAATACTTACAATTTGATATAATGAAATGGATCGAGTATAATAATCTCACCTTCCTCAACCGTTCGATCGAAAGGTCGACCAAAAACCACACTCTCGCTTCGGCGGTTGATCATTACCTACCCAATGAAAATTCACACAAAAAGGGGGACCTGTCGATGAACTTTGTCCGTCGATCCATTGTTGTTTCTGCGACGTTTTTCTTTTTTGCTCTGCCGGTAATCTTCGGATTCACGGCAATCCGAGCTTGTGGGGATGTGCTCATACCCATGACCGATATCCCGCGACCGGAGCATCCGCGACCGGATTTCCGACGTCATGATTGGTTGAACCTCAACGGCCGTTGGGATTTCGCGTTTGACCGCGAAGATGTCGGCGTTAAAGAAAAGTGGTATCTCAAGCATGATTGGCCGAAGAAAATTCTCGTGCCGTTCGCACACCAGAGCAAGCTCTCAGGCATCGGCGACACGAAACACTATCGCCAGGTCTGGTATCACCGGACGTTTGTCGTGCCGGAAAAGATGCAAGGGAAGCAGATCCGACTACACGTCGGGGCTGCCGATTTCGAGGCGACCGTCTGGGTGAACGGGAAGAAATGCGGCACGTACGAGAGCGGTCAAACCCCCTTCACAATCGACATCACGCCGTTCCTCAAACCAGAGGCCGATGCCGAAAACGACCTGGTTATCCGGGTGTACGACAACGAACTCGATCCCGAGCAGCCGCGTGGCAAACAGAAGGCAAACGGGAAACGAAACCGGTTCAACTATACGCACATCACGGGCATCTGGCAGACGGTCTGGCTCGAAGCGGTCAACCCCCAGTATTTGGACCGTTACGAAGCGGTCACGACTATCAATCCATCGAAGGCAGATATTACCGTGTTCGCCAAGACCGCACCAGCCGACGCGATGGTTCGTGCAACGCTGATCAGACCGCGGGGAAGCAGGGTAACTGCCAATGCAGAAGGACGCATCGTCGATGGAAAAGCAACCATGACGCTCAACGCACCGAACGCCTTGCCATGGTCTTTCGAGAATCCGAATCTATACAGCTTGCGTTTGGAGCTGCTCGTCGATGGCAAGGTTGTTGATCGGGTGGATTCCTATATCGGGTTCCGAACCTTTGAGGTGAAAAACAAAAAATTCTATCTCAACGGCCGCCCGGTCTGGCTCTCCGGAGCACTCGACCAAGGCTACTGGCCGCAAGGTCTCTTAACCGCGCCGTCGGATCAGGCGATGGTCGACGACATCCGTTGGGTCAAACGGCTCGGCCTGAACCACATGCGCAAACACCAAGTGGTCGGCGATCCGCAGTTTTTGTACCACTGTGACCGACTTGGCCTGCTCGTGTGGGGCGAGATGGCCAATGCAGGTCGGGCCGGCCTGACCAATCGAGG
>JASFHG010000439.1:0-4078 GCA_050123355.1 Planctomycetia bacterium | reverse complement strand
ATCAGAGCCAGTTTTACGAAGGGGAGTCGGTAAAGTATCAGGTGACGCTCAATCACGTGAAAGAAGCGGTCAAACCCGACATGTCCGAATTCAAGGACTTTCAGGTCAAGCTGCTGCAATCCCATCCGATCAACTCCCGCTACACCCAAATCATCAACGGGCATCGGATCGACATTGTCCGGCAAGGCGTCGTCTATCTCTACTCGCTGACGCCGCGCACCACCGGCAAGCTGACGATCCCCGGCCCAAAGGTCACGCTGTCCAGCGGCGAAACGCTGGTCGGGCCAACCCGCTCGCTCGAAGTCCAGCGGCTCGGCAAGCAAGACCTGATCAAAATTTTCCTGACCGCAACGCCCGAGGTGGTCTTTCCCACGCAAGAATTCGAACTTTCGGTAACCGTCGCGATCAAGGCCCTGCCGGGCGAACTGGCCGATCGCGATCCACTCGCTCCGCTGAAACGTCAGCTCCCGAAACTGACAATCCCTTGGTGCGACGACGAAAATCTGCCGGAAGGAATCCTGCCGAAACAGAACCTCAAACGCTGGCTAACCGACCTGCAAAGCGCCACTGGCACCGGCTTTGCCATCAACAACTTCGTCGTACGCAGTGGGTTCATGTTTGATTTTGATTTACGCGACCGGGCGGCCGCTTTTGAGCCAACGCCGAAAAAAGAGACCATGAAGGACGCCTCAGGTGAGGAGGCGACCTATTGGATTTATGAATTTCCGCGTCTGTTCGTCGCGGACCGCCCGGGCGAATTCACCTTCGGCCCCGCTACAATCAATGGTGCTTTTGTGACCGGCGTCTCCGAAGAAGGTCGCATCGAAGGCCGCCGAATCTTTTCCAGCACCAAGCCTGCGACGGTCAAAGTCCAGGAAGTCCCGACTGAAGGTCGACCGGAAAACTACTGCGGCGCGGTCGGACGTTTCCGCGGCTGGACCTCCAACTTCAACCCAACCAAAACGCGAGTGGACAGCCCGGCCACCCTGACTCTGACGCTAACCGGCTCCGGTTCGACAATCGACGTCGAGCCGCTGGATCTCGCCACGATCCCGGAAATCGCCGAAAACTTTAAAACTTACGAAGGAACTCGTCAAGACGAACGCGGAGCGGTCAAGTTTGTCTACTCGCTCCGGCCGGAAAATGAAAAAATCCACGAATTCCCGCCGGTCTCGGTCTCCTATTTTGACGTCGATACCGGCCGATTCGAAACACTCACAACCCAACCAATCCCGATCGAGGTCGGCCCGGCCGAACGGCTCACCTCCTCGCAAATCACCGGACCCGGTGGGCTAATCAACCGGAATCAAAAACTTGAAGCAAACAGCGAAGGAAACTTTGGCAATGTCGTCGACCCGGCTGAAATCCATGACCAGACGCCCCAACCGAAACTGTGGTTCGGCGTGTTGGGTGGTTTGGCCGGCCTGTATATTGTCGTCGCCTTCGGCACGAAACGGTATCGCCGCCTCCATGAAGATCCCGACCGAAAACGACGCCGCTCGGCTGTCGGGGTCGCGCGAGGGCGGATCGCCGAGGGACGCAAGCTGCTCCGCACGGGCGAGACCAACCGAGGTGCCGAGACGGTCCACGCCGCCCTGGCCGGACTGATCGCCGCAGCGGTCGGGGTCCCCGAGTCGGGCATGACAACGGCCGATGCCTGCCGACGCCTCGAATCGTTCGGAGCCGACGCTCAACTGATCGCTGACCTGCGTGAGCTACTCGAAACGTGCGACGCGACCCGATACGGCGGCGCCGATGCAACGCTCCACGGGCTGGTCGACCGGCTCGATACGATTTTGAACCAGACGATCACGACGCTAAAGAGGCAGAAGCGGCTTCGGTAGGAGGTACTTCAAAAAAGTATCCTTCACGCCAAGCCGGAATTGAGACTGCGTCTCAATTCTGGATCAGAAATAATAGTGAACATTCATTCCCGAACCCGAAACAGACACAAAAGTTTTTAATATAATCACATATCAAGGTTCCATCATGCGATATAAACATACAAAAACCCTTTTGACTCTGGTGTTCGTTATGGCGGCCCTGTCGGCGGCGACCTTTTATGGGTGCTCGAAGCCGGTCGACTATCAGAGGATGGCGGCGGTGGACGAAGCGCAGAAGGCATTCGAAGTCGCGAAGACTCCTGAGGATTTCCTCAAAGTAGCCGGGCGGTATCAACAGATCCTCGACTCGGGCGTCCGCTCCTGGGCCATTTTCTATAACCAGGGAAACGCGATGATGGAAGCCGGGCAGCGAGGCCGGGCGATCGCCGCCTACCGTCAGGCACAACAACTGCATCCGAACAATGCCTACCTCAAAGCCAACCTTCAATATGCCCTCGGGCAAGACGTATCGGTCGAGCCGCCACGTACGATCGTCGGACACATCCTCTTCTGGCAAAACTGGATCGGCTACCCAACAAAACTACACCTGGCCGTAATCGTCGGCATCGTCACGTTCCTGCTGGGAATCGTTGCTCTCTTCTACCGATCGAAACTTCTCGGCCGGATCGCGGCAGCGTTTGTCCTGATCACCTTGATCCTTTCGTTCTCGGCCGCCTACGACTGGTACCGATTCGATCATATCGAGCATGGCGTGGTAGTCGCCAATGATACGGTGGCTCGAAAAGGGAACGCCGAAAGCTACGACCCGTCCTTCACCGAACCGCTCTCCGACGGCACCGAGTTCACGCTCCTCTCGCGTCGCGGTAACTGGCTCCAAATCCACCTTCCCGGTGAACAAGAAGGCTGTTGGATTCCCACCAAAGACGCGGTGGTGTATTAACAACAGAAAATCTACGCTCGTTTCAGAAGCAGCCCGACGCAACGGGCGGAGCGGAGGTGGTTGATCGCGATGGCATACGGATTGGCCTGTGCAAGCGGCTCGCCATGGACGACGTTGATCGGGCATGTCGGATCGGGAGTCGTGTAGTTGAGCGTCGGAGGAACGAGCTCTTTCTGGAGCCCCAACAGACTGGCGACCAGCTCGACCGCACCGGCTCCACCGCCCAGGTTGCCGAAATAACTCTTCGGTGCCGTCACGGGCACCTGGCCCAAGACATCGGCGATCGCCGACGCTTCGACCCGATCGTCCTCGACCGTACTGAGCCCTTCGGCGTTGAGATGGGCGACCTGATCCGCGGCGATCTTACCTTGGTCGAGCAGGCTCTTCAAGACGTTTCGGATCGCGTTGCCGTTGGACGGGGTACCGGGCTTGGTGGCGTCGCAGAAGTTGGCGACCCCTTCGACCACCGCGAGGATCTTCGCGCCGCGAGCTTCGGCCGACTCGCGATTCTCCAGGACAAACGCCCCGGCCCCTTCGCCGTGGACCATGCCGTCCCGGCCTGCGTCGAACGGGCGAGACGCCTCGTGCGGCACAGCGGTCCGCTTCGACAGCGCATAAGAACGACCATACGCCCACATCGTCGGATGGACTCGGCTGGCCGTTCCGCCGGCGATCATCATGTCGGCCGCGCCACGTTGAATAATATGATACGCCTCGGAAATTGCCAGCAGGGCGGACGCTTCTCCTTGCGTGACCGAGTTGCTCGGCCCACGGGCGTCCTTCGTGATCCCGATATGGCAAGCAGGCATGTTCGGCAAATACTTGAGCATCCAGAGTGGATACATCTGGGCCATCGCTTCGTCACCCCATCGCTCGAAATGGACATAACCATTCTCCATGACCGTCGCGAAGGCCGGTCGAAGCTCGTCGAGATCGGCCGCGATCATATCGCTTCCGAAAACGACGCCCGAGCGGTCCGGATCCAACTGCCCCACTTCGAGGCCTGCATCTTGATAAGCGAGATCGGCCGCCACATACGCGAGCTGAATATCGCGGCTCATCACCTTCAGACTCTTGCGAGGCTTGACCATTTTCTTCGGATCGAAGTCAGAAATCACTCCGCCGATCGGCACCGGAAGGTCGTTGCCCGCAAAGAGATCAATGCGCACCACGCCACTTTTGCCTGCCAGGAGCGATTCCCAATAGGCGTCCGTTCCAATACCGATCGGACTCACAACCCCCTGGCCCGTGAGCACTACTTCTCGATCTTTTGTCATGGTCACTTGTTTGTTTA
>JASFHG010000438.1:0-4083 GCA_050123355.1 Planctomycetia bacterium | reverse complement strand
GACCCCATTCCTTGGTACGACGAAATCTGGTACAGCCTTTATATGCAAGTCGATTACCATGTCAATGATCGACTCAAACTGGTCGGCGGCATGCAAGGAAACATGCCGGGGTCTATCAAAGGCGGCATTGTTCCTCGCGTCGGCGTGATCGCCTCGCTGAACGATCACTGGACGGCCAAGTGCCTTTTCGGCCAGGCTTTCCGTTCACCCTATCAGATTGAACGTTCGATGAACGTGCCGGGCCTCGTGGTCGGCAACCCCAACCTCACGCCCGAGCTCGTTCAAACACTCGATGTCCAACTGGCCTATCGCACGGACGACTACCGATTTGCGGCGACCTATTTCCATAGCAACTACTTCGACCTGATCACGCGCGTCGGTGCATTGCCGGAAACCTACGTCAACCTCGGCGGCATGGAGATCCAAGGCTTCGAGCTGGAAAACGAATGGCAACTTTCCAAACGTTGGCGATGGCTCGGCTCGGCCACCTATCAGAACAGTCTTCGCAACGGCAATTGGAACACGACCAACGCACCGCTCTGGATGGCCAAGATGGGAATGACCTACAACAACCGGCGTGGCCTGAACGTCGCGTTGATGGACGTCTTCTACGGAACGTGCAGCGTCCCGGATGGGGCGACCCACGTCAATCCCGAACCGAACGAATACCACTTGGCAAGCCTCAACACGACGTATGACCTGAACCGCTACCTCGGCGGGCCAAAGAATCGCAAGGTGCAGCTCCAGTTCCTCATCCAGAACCTGTTCAACGAGTCGATCAACCATGTGGAATTCCAACGCCAGGTAATCAACACCCTGCCCGCCGGACCGGGACGCACTTTTTACGGCGGAGTCACCATGGCGTACTGATCGCATGGAGAAAAAAGTCCCGCAGGGACATTAGCGCGTAGCCGGGGGTTTTAACCCCCGGAAAGCGTTTTGCATAGAAATCAAAAAGCCCCGGCAGGGGCTTATTCTTTCTAAGGTTCCTTATTCCTTGTTCTCCTTTTGCTCTTTTCCTCTCATCATCTGCTGTTTACAAAGTTCACTTCTTCTGCGCATTTCACGAAACGTTGTCCCCCTCTCGTCGCAGGCACTGTAAAACTTCATCTCGAATATTTCCTTGTCAAGGAGTTGACCGAACTCCACAGCTTTTGGATTCGTAGCCTTGTCAAAAGAAAACGCTTTTTTATAATTCGCTATCTCCTCTTTTGAAGCAATGTTTTTTACCGCAAGAGCACAACGCTCTCGCATAATGAGATCCGTCGTCGTTACGCCACGGAACATCAACAGAGGGCCTACCTGAGTGCCGTAATTCACTTTCAATCTCGTAATAGACGGAATTAATGTTCTTTGCGACCACATTTCATTCGAACAAAGAGGTTCGTAATTGTACTTCAGAGCATCAATCAACAAGACAGCCGCATCGAGACGTTTCGTAGCAGCAGCCGCTACCATCGCATCCAGAGTTTCTCGGTTGCGAATAACAAATGTTCTTTCGGCAGCCAGTGCCTTACGCAACCGATCGACTGCCGCTTTCCCATCCTCCTTTGGTTCATCTTCAGCTTTTACGGAGGAAACCATCAATAGAGTAATGGCCAAACCGGCCGCAACGAATAAAATCCTACTTGTAGACTTCATGGTTTTTTCCTTTTTCTCAAAAAACGACAAGGGCCTTTTTTGATAGTCCCGAAGTAACGAACTCGCTAGCTTGCAACTTTAGTCGCCGGTGCCAACTCCGAATTAGGAGCATAATATGTCATTATACTGCAAAAGCCCCGACAGGAACGGCAGCGAGGTATTTTTCGCTGTCGCCCCTGCCGGGGCTTTTTCGTTTCTATATGAAACATTTCCCGGAGGTTGAAACCCCCGGCTACGCGCTGGCGTCCCTATCGGGACTTATTCTCTAAAAAAACCACTTCTCACACATCCCCATAGAGGAGCATGATCTGGTCGATGGCCAGGGTTTGGTCGTCGGTGTCGTCGTCTTGGTCGGCATCGCCGTCGAGACCGGCCAGATCCGAGGCGGTCAGGGTGCCCATCAGGGAGGCCGATTGGGAGCCGCCGAGGTCGGGGAAGCCGTCGGGCATCTCGACGTGGCCGCCGGCGGCGGTGAACTGGTAGTTTCCGAGCATCATGAGAAAGTCGGATAACTGAACCGCCCCGTCTTGGTTGAAGTCGCACGCGTATCCCCACTCGTTGCCGGGCGCGTCAATGTCCACCTGGTAATTGCCGAGAAATTGGAGTACATCGGTCAGGTTGATCGACGCGTCGCCGTTGAGGTCGTAAGAGACGGCGTAAATATCGGCATCCACCGTGCCTGCGTAGAGCACGTCCGCCTCGTCGACCGCGTTCCACTTCACGTTCCCTTGCGAGAGGGCGAAGCTGGTCGCGACCGGCGTATCGTATCCGGTGCCCGGCTGGACCTGTAACTCTTCTTGTGTATACTTCGGCTGCAAATTAACTCGGGCCACGAGCACGTACTGGTCGTCGCCCCATCGGATTACGTCCTCGGGCTCCATCGACGGATAGCCTGAATCGCCGCCGTACGGAATGACCGTGTACCACTTGGTCGTGCCGCCGAGGCCGGTAATGACGCCGGTTTCGCTGTCGATCGTGCCGGTCTGTTCCTGATTGAAGCCGACGCCCCACTCGATATCAGACACTTCATACCGATCCGCATCGTAGCTCAGATCGGTCGAGACCGAGTAGATCCCGTACTGGCCCGAGTCGTCGATCTTGGCCCAAACTTCCATCGAACACTTGTCCCACGCGGTAATCCACTCTTCGCTTGCCGGGAGTGCGTCGACCTCGCCCTGCTCGTCGACATCAGTCGGATCGTGGACCAGCGTCATCGCGAGTGTCGCATCGGGCGCCTCGGTCGGCACCAGGTTCAACGCAGCCACCTGCTTGTCGATCGGGTCACCGCCATAACCGTCGGCCAAACCGGTCGCGACCGGGAAGAGATACGTCCCGACCAACCCACTGTCCGGCGTAAAGGAGGCGACGCCGGAATAAAAATCGATCGAGTATTGCAAGTCCGTATTCTCGAGGAACGGTACATACTCCAAGTGCGTCACGCTGCCCAACTCCGCCGTCGTAACGTTTCCATACGCATCGCGGTAGACAACCTCTCCATACTGATCGCGTTCGATAATGTTGTACAGCCCATAGGCGTCGTAGAAGAACGTGCGAAATTCATAGTCGGTATATTCGTCCGGCTCGGCATAGGACTCGATCCCCTCGACGTCCTGGATATACTGTGACAGGTCGACCGAGTACGGTGTCCCGACCGGCGTCCGCAACGCATCAAAATCCGCGAAGTAAGAACCGCTGTTCTCCTCATAGCCAAAACTGTTAGTGTCGGGTTGGATCGTGACGTTGATCGGCGTCTGGACATAGTCGTTCCCTTGATCGTCGTGGATCGTCACGGTGATCGTCACGCTGCTGCTGCCGACATAGTAATACGGTGCGTTGATCACGAGGATCGCGTTCTCGGTATCCTCGAAGATCTCGACCGACTCCATAATCGCCGTGCTGTCGGGCACGCCGGTCGACGAATTCGCCGGCACGTCACTCAGATCCGCACGAACGTCCTCCCCTTCGATCAACTGGCCGAAGACGCTATGGTTGAAGTCGAGGTGCCGCTGAGCTCCCTCGGTGATGAAAAACTGACAATCGTTCCCGTCCTCGATCGCCTTGGCCATCGAAAGCGCACCGGTCGTAGTGTGCATCAACTCATTGTGGAACTGGTCGTCGAAAACGCCCAAGTACGAATTGCCCGACCCGGTACCGGTCGGATCGCCACCCTGGATCACGAAATCGTTGAGGATCCGGTGGAAGGTCAGCCCGTCGTAGAATCCCGATTCGGCCAACGAGATCATCTGGTTCGTCACGCGCGGTGCCCGCTGCTCGAACAACTCGAAAATCATCTCGCCCGACACGTTTCCGTTATCGGCCGAGACCGTCATCCTCATGCTCCGATTCCCCTCGGGCACGTAGACCATGACGTTCGGATCGCTACATTCGACCGTGTAGGTCAAAGGGCCGTCCAAATCGTAGATCGCATCCAACGCCAGGTTG
>JASFHG010000437.1:0-4090 GCA_050123355.1 Planctomycetia bacterium | reverse complement strand
GACTACCAAATGCAACACACTGCCCCCTTATATATAGTGTGCTAATGCATCTAAGACGTACTTTCAGGAGAAACTTAATGACCACCTGGATTTTGAGGCGTTTCTTTGCTGCTGTTATTACTATTGTGGCACTAAGAGGTGCGGCATTTGGACAAGTGAATTATAGGCCTCCAAGCTATGTGACGCCCGTCACGTATGGCTCAACGCCAAATGCTGCCTGGACAACATCTGATACGGTCTCTTACGCTTCCGAAAGTGACAGTTTAGCCGAACGAGTTGCCGATCTCGAAGCGACCATAAAATCGATGAAGGAAAGGGAAGAGGCGGCTAAAAAGAAAGCGGCCGGTAAGCCGACGATCAAATTGGGGGGACGGCTTCATTGGGACTGTGCCGTATTCGACCAAGACGCGATCAGCCTGCTCCAAGGTCGACAACGTGACGGCTGCGAGTTCCGCCGTGTGCGACTCAATGCTCATGGCGAAATGTTCAACGTCTTTGACTATAAGATCCAGATCGACTTTGCTCCGACCGATACGATCAGCCACTTAACCTATGAGAAAAAGGTACAGGTTTGTGAGTTCAAAGACGTCTACATGACGATTCGAGAGCTACCTTACGTCGGCCATATCCGAATCGGTCACTTCAAGGAACCGTTTAGTCTTGAAGAACTAACCAGCTGCAATGATATCGACTTCATGGAACGTTCAACGAGCAATAACGCGTTTGCTCCGTCTCGTAATACGGGCATCATGTTCCGCAACGCGTTGTTCGACGAGCGATTCACCTGGGCCATCGGTGGATTTGTGGCCAATAATAGCGCTAAACCGCCCATCTTTCAATCGGAACATGGTGGCTTGGCGTTGACCGGTCGTATCACAAGCCTGCTGTGGTACGACGAATCGGCCCCGGACCGTGGCCTCTGGCATGTGGGGGCAGCCTATAGCTATCGGGATATGGATGAGTATGAAACCCAATTTAAAGCACGGCCTGAATGTCATCTGGCCGGTTATGTTGTCGATACGGGTACCATCCACGATGTGGCCGACGTTCAGTTGGTGAACTTCGAGACCGCCTACGTTTGGGGCCCGGTTTTTGCTCAGGCTGAATGGTTTGGTGCCCATGTCGATCAGACAACCGGTGCCACCCCATTCTTCAACGGCTGCTATGCGACTGTTGGCTGGTTTCTTACCGGCGAACATCGGAAGTACAAGAAGGGGAGCGGCGTCTTTACGACCGTCACCCCCAACGAAAACTTCTTCCGCGTCCGTGCCCAAGGTGGCAGTATCTGCACTGGCATGGGTGCTTGGGAGTTGCTCTATCGATATTCGTATCTCGATCTAACCAACATAAGTATTGACGGTGGACTGATCTCCGACCATACAATCGGCCTGAACTGGTACCTCAACCCACACATGCGAATCATGTTCAACTATGTCAATAGTACCGTTACCGATACGGTGGGCGAAGGAAATATGAATATCTTCGAGACCCGAGCCCAGGTCAATTTCTAGGAACCACGGTAAACCACTGTTTTGCCATAAATATAATATCATTAGGAGTTTTAGTTGTGAAACATACCGTTTTGATACTTTCCGTAGCGGCCCTGGTTGCGTCTCTTTCGGTCGCATCTCTGGCTTTTGAGATAAATTTGGATGAGCTCAACCATATCAAGGTGATTCCCCCTGCTTGCAGCAATGCCCAGTGTTGCGAGGCGGAGCAAGGCTATACCGCCCATTGCCGCAAGCCGATCTGTCCGCATTGCCACGGGAGTGCGTGCATGGTGATTTGCGAAATGAAGAAGGTCAAAAAGACCGTTTGGGTCGTCGAGTGTGAAAAATTTGCTCCGGTTAACCCGAGTTGCAATTTTTTCGATGTGTTGAAAAGTAAATTGATCAGCGGCAAAAAGAGCGGCGGCTGCGAGCCGGAAGGATGTTGCGAAAAGGGATGCTGTGGTGAAGGTTGCTGTAAAGCGTGCACACCGCCGCAATGTGGCCGCGTTCGTTGTAAGAAGAAACTGGTCAAAAAAGAGATCACCTGCGAGGTGCCTGTGTATAAATGTGTGGTGACCGGCTGCCGTGCCTGTTGCTCGGACGGTTGTGGCGAAAGCAAACCGGCTCCGGTTGAAAATCCGGCACCGTTCCCCGAGGCACCCCCGAACGTCTCGGCTCAAAGGTTGCCGGTCGCCCCGGCCAGAACCATGTCGCCCCCGATCCTTATGCAGGAGAAAAAAGAGGTTCCCCAGACTTCCAAGCTCCGTGTGCCTGTCTTTGAGTTTTATTGATTGTCAAAATCTTTTGCCGTAAAATCTTCCCGTGGCGTCAAGGCGTTTTTTCTTCCTTCCGCTTGACGCCACAGGCTGTTTCTTGGCGACTTTTTGTATCGGTTTTCTCCAAGCCTATCGCTTTTTCTGCAATTTCCCTAAAATATCGTTTGGCTGATCTTGCCGTCCGGTCAGCTTAGCGTAAAATTCACACAAAGATTGCTGTCGTACGGTCATCCATTATAATAAGGAATTTGACATGACCACATTGCGAGAGATCTACGGGACCTCGCTTTCGCTGCTGACCGACCTGTACCAGATCACGATGGTTTATGGCTATTGGAAGCAGCGGATCGCACAGCGGGAGGCGGTTTTTCATCTTTTCTTCCGCAATCACCCGTTTGGTGGCGGATTTACGGTCGCGGCAGGCCTTGAGCAGGTGGTCGATTTCGTGGGCAATCTGCGGTTCGATGAGAGCGACGTCGCGTATTTGGGGACTCTGACGGGCAATGACGGCCGGCCGCTGTTTGAGCCCGGGTTTTTGGACTACCTTCGCGAGATGCGATTGACGGTCGACGTCGACGCGGTGCCGGAGGGGACGGTCGTCTTCCCGCACCAGCCGCTCTTGCGGGTTACCGGTCCGCTGGCCGAGTGCCAGTTGCTCGAGACGCCGCTGTTGAACCTGGTTAACTTCCAGACGCTCATCGCGACCAAGGCGGCCCGGGTCTGCAACGCGGCGGGGAACGAGCCGGTGCTCGAGTTCGGTCTGCGGCGGGCACAAGGGATCGACGGTTCACTGGCCGCGTCGCGGGCGGCCTACCTCGGCGGTTGTGCGGCAACCTCCAACGTCTTGGCGGGCAAACTGCTTGGGATCCCGGTCCGGGGGACGCACGCCCATAGCTGGGTCATGTCGTTCGACGACGAGCTGACCGCCTTCGAACAGTACGCCGAGGCGATGCCGAACAACGGCGTCTTCCTGGTCGATACGTACGACACGCTCGAAGGGGTCAAGAACGCAGTCCGGGTCGGTTGCCGACTCCGCGAGCAGGGACACAAGATGGTCGGCATCCGACTCGATTCGGGCGACCTGGCCTATCTGAGTATCGAGGCACGCAAGCTGCTCGACGAGGCCGGGCTGACCGATGCGGTGATCGTCGCGAGCAACGACCTGGACGAGCGGCTCATCGAGAGCCTGCACAGCCAGGGGGCGAAAATTTCGGTATGGGGGATCGGGACCAAATTGGTCACGGCCTATGGCCAACCAGCCCTGGGTGGCGTGTATAAGCTCGGGGCGATCCGCTCGGCTGAGGGCCGCTGGCTCCCGAAAGTAAAGCTGTCGGAGCAGGCGATCAAGACCTCCATCCCCGGTGTGCTCCAGGTCCGGCGGTATGCGAAGAAGGGACGGACGGTCGCCGACATGATCTTCAGCGAACTGCTTCCGCCGCCCGAACGACCGACGATCGTCGACCCGGCCGATCCGGCCCGACGCATCCAGCCAAGCGAGGCGGACTCGTTCGACGACCTGCTCGTCCCGGCCATCCGCGCAGGCCGGCCCGTCTACGAGTCCCCGCCACTATCGACGATCCGCGACCGCACCCGGCAGCAGCTTTCCAGCTTCCACCCGACGGTCCTCCGCATCGACAACCCCCACACCTACCCCGTCGGCCTAGAGGAGCACCTCCATGACCAGCGCATCGACCTCATGCGTCACCAGCGGGGAGTGAAGGAAGTGTGAAGAAAAAATGTTAGCCGACGGGCCTGCCCGTCGTTTTACAACTTAGCCGCCGAGCTTGTTCGGCGCTTATACCAAAACCATTCAACCTCCCCCCT
>JASFHG010000436.1:0-4092 GCA_050123355.1 Planctomycetia bacterium | reverse complement strand
TGAAGCAGCCCGAGATTAAATGTAGCGCTGCGAATCCCACCGCCGGACAACGCGAGGCCGAAGTAGTCTCTATTAGAAGAAATCACCCGGGGTTCATCTGTCGGCGAGAGAGCGGACACGGTGCGCTTTTCGTTTCCGTTGTATCCGAGTAATGCCTGTTCTTTGTCTACCAACGCCTCGAAGTCACCACACGCAATCGACTGCTCGGCATCGTGGCTGCTAGATCTGCCTTTTTTCATAATTAAACAAATTTCAACAAGTTCATCTTTGTGTCAACAAAACAGACGCACATCGCTGTCATCCGTCTGTCACCGTCATATTCCTTTTGATGCCGACTCGGATATTCCCTCGGCGACTACGCGGTCGCGTCTCGGCGACGCTATGTCGTTCCGGGGTGTTCAATGGGAGGACAAAACAACCGGGACCGTCTATTCGGTTTTACACTTCGGGTCAGGGGGATCCCTGTCGGGGCTGCAAAACATCGAATGGGTCTACAGTTTCGCCCCGAAAGGCACCCCCCTGACCCTTTGTTCGAACTGTAGAGCCATTTCGTTGCTTTTGGGGCAGCCCCAAACAAACACATTCATGTCACCCCACGATAATTGGTTTTGATAGGTCATTGCCGATTTGGTAAATTGGGAGGACAATCGCATCGTGCAAAGTGACGCCACGACATGACACTGAAGAAAACGGACGCGCGAATCAGGATCGCAATAGCGGCGGATGTACCCGTTATCCGAGATATTTACAATCAAGCCGTGGCCTTGAGATATGCCACAGCCGATCTTTCTCCTATTTCTCTGGCGGCGCAACACGCTTGGTTCTTGCATCATCCCCCGGACAAGTATCCGGTTTATGTGGTAGAGGAGAACGGTGTCGTCGTCGGATGGTGCAGCCTGAGCGCCTATCGTCCCGGCCGAATGGCGCTCAGGTTTACTGCGGAAGTGAGCTACTATATTCGCGAGGACCGCCGACGACAGGGGCTTGCCACCCGCCTCCTCTCCCATGCCATGGCGGAGTGCGGTCGCCTCGGAATAAAGAACGTGTTTGCCATTCTTCTCGACATTAATACGGCGAGTATCGCGCTCCTCGAGAAACTCGGCTTCGAAAAGTGGGGACATCTCCCCACTATCGCGGATTTCGATGGCGTCGAATGCGGTCATCTCTATTATGGTTGTCGGATAACACATGACATCGCAAAGGAGTCGTATTGACCGACTATTTGAACATTTCCTTTGATCTCGATGATGAGAATCTCGCCTCTGCATACGACGAGGTCCCGTTCTGGTCCTTCCCATTCGGTAATCTGATCCTCTCCAACATTCGGCTCCGATCGGTCGCCGTCGCCTTGGATATCGGCTTCGGCACAGGTTATCCGCTTCTGGAGCTCTCCCAACGACTGGGAAGGACATCAACCGTCTGCGGCATCGACATGTGGCGCGCGGCGGGCAAAAGGGCGAAGTTCAAGGCCGAGACGCTGGGCATCGACAATGTCGCCTTCGTGAGCGGCGACGCGTCGTCGATGCCGTTCGAAGACGACCTGTTTGATTTAATCGTCTGCAGTATCGGTATCAACAATTTCGACGACCCCCTGAAAGTATTCAAGGAGTGTTTTCGCGTAGCCAAGCCGGGGGCGGAGCTGGCGTTCACGACAAATCCCAACGGCCACATGCGGGAGTTTTACGAGCTGTTTTCATGTACCTTGGTCGCGTGCGGACTCTCCGGGTTGTTGCCGGCGCTCGAGGCTCACCAAGAGCGACGATTGAGTGCGGAAACCATCGAAGGGTTACTGTCCCGTGCGGGATTGACCGTTACCCGACAACAGACAGAGAAGGTCGTGTGGCGCTTCGCGGACGGGGCGGCGTTTTTCAATCATCACCTGATAAAGAGTGTGTTCGTCGGTGGGTGGCAGCGCATCTTGCCGCCTGAATATCATGTGTCCTTTTTTGAACAGCTGTCCGAGCGCATCGACGAACAGGCCCGGCAACGCGGCGAGTTCGGCGTCTCGATTCCGGTTGTCTATATCGCGGCGAGCAAGTAGACGGTGTTTTCGTCGTCACGTTTTTCGTGCTCGTGAGCGGTCGTTCGCGTTCTCGTGCCTTTCGTATCCCCCGTGTCGAACCGATTGAACCCTCTACGGGGCGTTTATTTCGTCAGCAGTTTCAATAAGTCCCCGGCGGCACGGTTCCACGAGAAACGCGCGGTATTCACACGCCCTTTTTCGGAAAGCGCGCGTCTCATCCGGACGTCTGTGAGGACTTCGACAATTGTCGAGGCGATGTTCTCGACATCCGAAGGGAGGATGAATCGAACCCCGTCACCCGCGACCTCCGGCAGGGAGCTGTTGTTACTGCATACAACAGGGGTACCGCACGCCTGCGCTTCGAGTATGGGGAGGCCGAACCCCTCGTAAAGCGTAGGGTACACGAAAAGATCGGCGGCCGCATAGAGCAGGGGCATTTTGTCATCCGGGACAAAACCCAGCCGGATGATATCCGGGCTGTTTTCGATGGCCTTGAGCACCGCTTTGTTGCGCCACCCCTTCCCGCCGGTGAGAACCAGCCTGTGCGGGATTTGGATTCTCGCGGTCCTGTAGGCCTTTATAAGGCGGATGAGATTCTTTCTCGGTGAAATGCCGCCAGTAAACAGGATGAAGTGGTCCGGCAGTTTGTTCTTTTCCCGAAAGAGGGCGACGTGATCCTTGTCGACGGGTCGGTGATATCGCCTGTCGGCGGCTTCGTAAATCACCGTGATTTTGTCGGCGCTCACGCCCAGCCGGTTGACAATGTCGGATTTCGTGTGTTCGGAAACGGCGACGATGTGATCGGCGCGTCGGCAGGAGTTGCGTATCATCACGCGCATATAGAGCGTGTCTCCGAGGGTGTATGCGCCGAGATCGGGGATGTAGTAGGCGAGATCGTGGACTGTGGTGACGGTCTTGGCGGTGATGCCGAACGGAACAACGTATTTGGTGAACCAGACCACATCCAAGTTGCGGTCATTGATGGCCTTGGGTGCGTCGATGAGATCACACTTGAGGCGGTTCCTGGATTTCATGAGCACCTCGAATACGTTCTCTTGTTTTGTGTTGAAATAGGGCGTGTTGCGGTTGTGAAAGATGTGGAGTTCATCGGTTTTCGATATCTGGTCGATCATGGCGCGGCACATTGCTTCGATATATTGTTTTACGCCGCCCATGCCACTGAGCCCTCTTGCGTATATGCCTATTTTCATTTGTAAATATCTCTCTCCGTTTGCTTTTGACACCGATAGATTGAACACAACTTTCGGGTCTCGTAAAGCCCTGTGCGATTCCTGAACCGAATCGCGTTACTCAGTCCACTCGAAAAAAGATGCTCATTCGGGATGGCGAGCCAAGGCGGGAGCGACGACAGTTGCAGGCCCGGAGACTATCTGACTTATTTGGGTGTCGGTATTGAAAAACGGTGTGCGGCGCCTGTTTATATTTCTGTTGAACCTCTGACTCTCAAACAGGGGGGGGGCTCTCCTTCGATATACAATATTAGTTGTCCGACTGTTTTCGGGTTACAGAGGATGTTGGTTCGAGTGGATGCGGCACGCGACGGACACAGGATAAACGGCTTGACCCGTCTTTGGGTATCGGCTACGCCGTTTTCATGACTTCATTACCTGAAAAGGGTGCGGCCGAAACCCTATATCTCATCGATGTTTCGTCATTTATTTTCAGGGCGTACTACTCTGTCGGCTATCTTTCCAAGCAGGACGGTACACCGACAGGCGCCGTATTCGGCGTGGCCAATATGCTGGTGTCGCTCATCAACGAGTACGCCCCGTCCCATATGGCCGTTGCCATGGATTCAAGGACGCCCACTTTTCGCAAGGAGATTTTCCCCGAGTACAAGGCGAACCGACCGCCGCCGCCGGAGGATCTCAAGGAACAGTTTCCAATGGTGGAAGCGTTGCTCTCCGGGTTCGGACTCTGCGTGGTCCAGAAGGATGGTTATGAGGCGGATGATGTTATTGCGACGTTGACGGTGCGTGCAAGGGATAGGGGCTTCGACGTGGTCATCGTTTCCGGGGACAAAGATTTAATGCAGTTGGTGGCGCCTG
>JASFHG010000435.1:0-4107 GCA_050123355.1 Planctomycetia bacterium | reverse complement strand
CGACACGATCACCGGCCCCGGTCCGGAGAAGCTAAGCTCGAAGCTCCAATACACCGCGTCACTACCGTTAGTATCGAGTGTAACAGTAGATGAAAACGCAGAAAGCCGTGAGATACGCCTGACGGGCATCAAGCATTCCAAAGCGAGCAAGGCTGGCAAACCGGCTTCGAAACCGGCTGCGACCGTGTTGCCGATCGGGCTGTTCGAGTGGAAGGCCGCCGGCACAGGCAGTCTCCACCGTGCGGCCGACGGGCGGCTCGAGCTGTCGATGACCGGTACACCGTATGGCCTTTACGTCCCGCTCTTTTTCGATCTCAACGTCAAGCGGATGGCCAAGCCGCTCACCTGGCGGACGCTGACGGTCGCCGAGTCGCTCGAAGTGGTCGAGCCCGACTGCGCGGTCGGCTATCGTGTTCAGGCCGGTGATGAGCAGTGGCTGATCTATCGCTCGCTCGACCTGGCCGAGAACCGGACGGTTTTGGGTGAGAACCTGATCGCCGAAACACTTATCGCCCAGTTTGACGAGACCGGCGAAACGGATCCGTTGGTAATGGTTCAATAGGAATCGTTATTGATTGCTGACGATTCCTGTTCTCATGCCTTGCCAGATGATGCCGAGATGATTGATCAAGATGGTCCGCGTCTGGTCCGTTTCTGGCAGTGTATCGTAAGTCGTTCGGGCATACGCTTCGTTGAGCGTTTGCAGACTCTCGGCGGGGATCCGCGTCTTTTGCTCGACACGCGTTAAAAATTCGCAAGGGGTCTCGTTTTCGCCGCGGGCAGCGTCCCGATCGACCGCCCAGGTTTCGATCGCCTCGAAGGTATATTGAATCAACTCCTGTGACCGCATCTGCCCGGCCTGGCCTGAGTTGAACGGGTCGACCATGTCAATGAATCGCAGCCGGGGTTCTTTTAATTCCTTGGCTTTGGCTCGCTTTTTCTTGCGTTGTTCTCGCTCCACAGCACTGCCGCCAAACAGGCTATCCCAAAAATTGCGAAGCGAGGCGAGAAGCTCGCGGAGAGCGGCGACCAGTTCACGGTGATATTTGATGATGCCGACAACAATGATTACGATGACCGCCGCCATCACGAGCCATCGCAGCAAGACCAGCCCGTTGGCCAGTGAAAAACCGCTGGGCAACGGAGGTGAACCGGAAGACGGCGGCGAGGTACCCATCCGTGTCGATTTGTGTTGGTTCCTTTGTGGCCCGGAGCCTGATTGCCCATCATCACCTTGCCCTGATCCTGCACCTGATGACTTATCCTCTTTTTGGCCAGAGCCGGCCCCCTTATCCCCTTCTTGATCACCGGATCCACCGGTCTGGTTTTTTTCGGAGGAGCCGCCGGAGGTGCCCTCTTTCGAAGACCCCTTGCCGGTTTGTGACCCTTCGCCGGTCGGTCCTTTTTTATCGTCGCCCGATTGTTGGTCGCCGGAGGTGCCCGCTTTTTCCTCTTCCGAAGAGGTCCCCGGCTGGTCGGCTGCCGAGGGATTTTCTCCGTGACCTTTTAGATGATCCGGGTTTTCATCCGCGGCGTCTCGCCCGTGTGAGTTGCGTGAGGCTTCGGTCGTTTCCTCTTGGAACGTGAAACTTTCACGCATCGCGGCGAGTCGATCGGAGACCGAGCCGGTCGGACGGGGCATGAGCATGGCAAAGCCGATACAGACGACGATCAGGATCCCGCCGAGCGTAACCCAAGCGGTCGACGTCAGGCCCGACATGGGAGCGTTGCGGTGCCGTAAGTAGCGTCGCAGACCGAGCAGGCTCGTCGCGACCAGCAGCCCCATGCCGGAAAAGAGGTAGACTGTGACGTACTTGACCGCTAATTCTTGTTGTTCGACCGGTATCATCCATTGGGCGAGCGTGAAAATCGGGATTGCAACGATCGCGAAGTAGATGACCCATATGCCGGGCTGGTGGATCTTTTTTTCTTTTTCTGAGAGGAAGTCTGCCATGCGATTATATCCACGCCCCAAGAGAGACGGCTTTGCGGTGGCTTCTTCCGGCATCTCTTCTTCCTGTACTGCCGCCGCTTTGGAGACGGCCCGTTCAAGCAGACCGCGTCCGACGTCTTCTTCTTGCTCGTCTATGTAGGTACAGTTCCACGTCAATTTATGGATCCCGAACCAGGCGATAGCGATAACCAACAACGCAAAACGTGTTCCCGGGGCGAGCTGACTGATGGCATAAAGCACTTCCATCGAGATCAACGCCCCGTAGACGAACGCACGTCCCCTGCCTAGCTCAATGGAAATTCGAGCGATTCCGACTGTCGCGACGACAAAACATCCGACAATCCATCGTACTGTCATATCGCGGTGTCCGACGTAGGTACACTCGAGCATGAAGTAGGCAAAACTCCCCACCATCAGCCCGATCAGGATCGGACAGATCGCGACAACCAGATAGTCGAGGATCTTTAGTGGAGGTCGTGCCATGGTTTTGTTTACGTTTAAAGGTTACACTCGGCTCAGCGCCACGTCTTGGCAGAGCGTGAGAACCGCGTCTTCGTCTTGGAGTTTTCGGACTTCGATATTCTCGGCCAAAAGCGCCCCGGCCGACTTTTCAAAGTCGTGATCGTAATACGTATTGACGACCGCCGTCACGGCCATTCCGTTTCGCTTCAAGGAACCGAGCGCCAAGGCTGTCTCAGGCGTTACCTCACCGAGGATCGCCATAACGGTCGCGTCACGGGCAATCGAGCCCGACTCACGGATAATCGTCTCGCCGAACGAGATTCCTTCCGACAATTTCACGCGGGCCAACAGCTCCCAAATCTGCTGAAAATGGGCCGGGCCCTTGTCGGCCGGAAGGACCAGCGGCTTCGGCCGCGCGTCGATATCCTCCTGCTCGGCCCGGGCACGAGCGGCGGCTCGCGAGAAAAACTCGAGCCCTCGCCGTTTCTTGTTCCGCTCTTCCCGGACCAGATCGGCCGCGTCGAACGCGTTGGTGATCAGCCCGGCCTGCTGGCCCACCTCGAACATTGCGTTGGCGACCGACGCGGCAGCCGTCACGGCCAACTCGCTCCGGAACGGCTCGTTGCGCAGCGGATAGGAATCACGAGCGAAGTCCAACAGGATCGTCGTGCCCGCCACGCTCGACGGATCGTGGAGCCGTGTGTGGAGTTCGCCGGTCCGTGCGGTTGCTTTCCAGTGGACATGGTTCATGGGGTCGCCTGCCACGTACTGCCGAACGCCTGCGATTCGTGTTGGATCTTCAAACAGTCGGCAGCCCAGCCGCACCTCGCCGATCGGGCGCCGCGAGGCGATGTCCCACCCTTCCAGCGGCACGACCTTCGGATAGACCAAGATATAATGTGGCTTAGTCACGACACTACATCGGCGATAGAAACCGAACAGGTCGCCTGTCTCTTGCAGCAGCGGCCCGATCCGATAGTAGCCACGTCGATGAAACGCTACGTTGTAGGTAAGCGTCTTCCGCTCCTTCGGCCAAAGCGTCATCGCTCGCAGCTTCGTGCCGGAGAAGGTCATCCGTTTACCTCCCCGGGGAAACTCTTCCGGCGGCAAGGTCTCCTCGACCAACGACCAGACGATCGGCATCATCCCCTCGTTACACATGACAAGCGTCACGGCCACCTGCTCTTCGATCTCGGCCGAGTAGGTCCGACATGTCCGGACGGCTGATAGGCTTTTCGACCACCGTGAAGCCAGATAGCCACAGATCGCGATCGCCGAAAAGAGCGCGTACGCCATATACACCACATACCCGGCGCCCATAGCGACGGCCGCAAGAAACACGACAGTGGCAATAATGTAGAGCTTCACGGTTTTTTATTTATCCGGCTCGATGTGTCGGAACGGGGACAATTTCCAAGACCTCTTTCATGACCATCTCTGGCGTGATCTTCTGGAGCCGGCTTTCGGGGCGGATGATCATGCGGTGCGAGAGGACCGGTGGAGCGATGTGCTGGATGTCGTCGGGGATCACGTAATCGCGGCCCTGAATCGCAGCCAATGCTTGCGACGCTCGGTACAGTGCGATCGTTGCACGGGGGCTGCCGCCGAGGATCAGGTCTTCATGCTCCCGGGTGCAGTGGACCAAGGCCGTTAGATATTGGACGATCTTTTCGTCGACACGGATATCGTGA
>JASFHG010000434.1:0-4121 GCA_050123355.1 Planctomycetia bacterium | reverse complement strand
CCAAGCGGTGTGCAACGCTGGTCCCCGCGAACCGCCCAAACCGGACCGCTAAGTGTCTCGGCATCGTGTCGCATCGTGCGAAACTTGAGCATGGAAAACGGTTTTCGCCCAAGCCCGTTTCTGGTCTGGCGATAAAAGATCGGACCGGGACTGGTCAGTTTGACCGCGACGGCCAAACCGAGCATCACGGGGCTCAAAACGATCAAGGCCGCCGAGCCAAGCACGAGATCGGTTGCTCGCTTGGCAAATCGAGCCCAACCGGCATGCGGATTCTCGCGCAGGCTCAAGAAGCCGAGGTTATCGATCTCGGTCATCCGAAGTTTCATCCCGGCAAGGTTCGGAATATCGGGCACGATCTGCACTTCGACCAGAACCCGTTCCAGTGCTCGCGTGACTTGGTTCAGCTCGCCATACCGATCGAGCGACAAGGCGACAAAAACGTGGTCGACGTCATGCTCGTTGACGATCGACTCCAACTCATCGATCGGGCCGAGGTGCGTCCCGCTCTGAAAACCTTTTGGGACATGTCGGGCATCGTCGACGAACCCGACCATCTCAAGGCCGGTCCACCGGTTGTTCTGAATCGTCTGCTCGACGAGCCGGCCGGTACGTCCGATACCGACGATGACAGCCCGGCCATGGTTGAGTCCTTTTCCTCGTGCCCACTTCACGGCACGCCAGATCACCCGCCGTGACAGGGTCAACATCACGACGTTCAGCACGGGGAACATCCCCAGCGCAAGCCGCGACTCGTACAGATCGCGCCGATAGAACGCCACGGTGATCGCCAACAAGAAGAGCAGCCCAGTCGCCTTGCAGATGACGCCGATCTCGCGAGGTAACTGGCGAAGACGGTGGATCTCGTACAGCCCGGCCATCTGATACGCCAAGGCGGCTACAAGCAGGACCAGCGGAAGGGCACCCAAAACCAGCTCAAAATCGGGCACTCCGTTCGGCGACGGGAACAAGCTGAAACGCAGCGCGTACGCCCCGCACCAAACCGCCCCGGTCACACCCAGGTCGCAGCCCATGAAGATCCATCGTAATTTATTTCCGTGACGACGATACATGTTTCTTGGTTAGTGCTTCCGCACTGTTGCATTATAAAATTTTATAGTACTTTACCGTAAAAGTGATAACAAAAAGTGTTCAGTTTTCAGATACTGCGGATCACCCTACTCATTTTTCCAAGCCGAAATTGGGCCGCGAAGCATGCCCTATTTTGGTTTTCTTGTTCACCTCGTTGGTTGAAAAAGGCGGTTGAGTTGCTCATCGATGAACTTGCGCCCCTCTTTCTCAATGACATTCGCAGCCGCGTTACCGATGAAACGTTGCATCTCTTGCTGCATGGCTCGTTGGTTCAACTGAGGTTTGGAAAGCGTTCCCCCGATCCGCAAAACGACCTTTTGGCCACGCAAGGCCGGCTTGATCGAACCACCGGTCTGGTTGATCCATTTCTGCGGGACCGGCATCTCGGCCACCAAGTTCATCGATTGGTCCAGCCCGACGTAACCTTTCGTCTTGATCGTGATTTCGGGGAAGACCAGCTCGAGATTCTCGTGATAGATCTTTCCGTTAACCATTTTGAACGGGACGACCGATTCTTTCTGCAGCTTCGCGGAGGTCATGCGCTGAAGGACCGGGCCAAATTGCTGGATCAGGGGGCCAGAACTGATCGCCATGTCGTGGATCGTGAGCTGCCCGACCAGTTGGCCTTTACTCGGATTGTCAATCGGGATCCGACACTGGTTGATCGCCAGTGAGAACCGCCCGTCCGCCTGAGCGACATCGGCCAAGACCGGCGCGATGTATTTCAGCCCGTTTTCGCACATCTGCTTATTGATTTGCACATTGTCGACGATCGTCCCGGCCGGGACCTCGAGCTGCATCTCACCGGGAGCGACGCGAAGCTGCGGGTTCAGATTGACCTGGCCTTGGTTCACCTTCATCTGGATCGGTGCCGTACTAAGCAACCCCTTGTCCAGCGTGAAGTCAAGCTGTCCCTTGCCCAAATCGAAGCCATAGACGTTGGCCATGTCCCAGCCAATGCCTGTCTCGGCATGCATCTGGGCCAGCGTCATCGGCCCTTGGAGCTTCACGGGACTCTTGCTGTTTCCTTGGAACTCCACGTTCGGGCCGAGGTAGGGGACCATCAATGCGGAGAGCCGTTTCATATTGCAATCAATCGACCCGACCAGGTCGGTCTCGATCGGATCGTTCGCCACAAGCACATTACCTTTCACCTGACCGCTCAGCACGCTCGACGTGAGTTGGGCGTCGGTCAACTCGATCATGCGCGACGTACCGTTGTAGCTCCCGTCAGCCGTGACGATCAGGTCGGGCTCGTAGAACTTGTAACCGTTTTTCTGCGTCGCCATCAGATGTTGAACATTTGCCTCAACCCGACCGACGATGACATCCTTAACCTGCTTCAAGTTGGCGATCCCTTTCAGGTGACCTTGATAGAACCAGTTACGTTCGCCGGTAAGCCACGCTTGCATTCGGGCAAGATCCCCTTCGACGCCAAGCGTTCCGGCCAATTCCATCGGCTGATTTTCAGGCGTGCCATAGATAAAATTCTCGGCCGTCAGTTTCGTACCGGAGGATGTTTGGCAATCGGCCTGAGTGATCAAGAGCCTCGACTTTGAACCATCGTAATAACCCGTGAGATTCAGGTTGACTTGTGGCTCGTTGATATTGAGATTGGGGCCCAACATGTGAAAATTATTGATTTGGATCGCAACATTTTCAAACTTCATCGCCTCGGTCTGATAGCTGCCGACAATCCGCGCGTTATACGCTCCTTGTGATCGCCAATCGGTCATATAACCCATCGCGTGGACCCGATCGATCCAACGGGCAAGCTGTCCTTGGCCATCGATACGGATCGGCCAAACCGTTTCGGCCGAAACCTCTTCCACCGGCTTGGTCAACGTGGCGACAATCTGCTCGGCGTTGCTCGTGATCCGCACATCACCGCCGGCCAACGAGACCGGCCCCTTCGCCGGCATTCGGCCCGCGGTGGACAGGGTCACAATCACGAACGGCTCGGTCCACGGCCTCTTGAACAACGTATTCGAATTGGGCGTGACCGGATTTCCGACCGGCACCAGGTCCTGGATACTGGCTTGAGCCATCCCGATTTCCAGACCTTGAATCTGACATGCACTATGCAGGGTAAAACCTTCTTTCACGCCCGGCGTTGCGCTTTCAAGCAGTGTCGTTTCCTGATTCTCGACACGGCGCCAATTCAAGTTGGCCAGCCCTTTCCCTCGCATCTGGAGACCGCCCAGATCGACGATCGCGCCGAGCTTGGCCATCAATTGGCTCAGGTCAAAGTTGGCCCCGGCCGTAAATTCCTCACGATGGCCTTCAGCCGTGATGCGGAGAAAATCGGATGTGCAAAGCAATTCGTCGACTACCACATCCACGCGGTCCGCCTCGCGGGCACGAAGCGTCAACGTGATCGGTTGATGCCAGGCGAGCTGGGTACCGTGCCGCATCGCCACGATATTCGAGGTCTGAACTATCGCGTTCCAAACGATCGGTGGCCGGCCGGAAGCAAGCGGTGCTACGTTCTCGCCCGGTGCGGCGGAAACGTTCAGCGTCAACTCGCCCGAGTTAACGGTGGTCTGGTCGTGGAGGTGTAAAGTGGTCGGCAGCATGTTGGCCAATCGGGCCAGATCGACGCGGCCGTTCAAATTGAACGTTTGGTTGGCGATCGACGCCGAACTACTGGCCCCTTCGCCGGTAAACATACCGGTATCCAGAACAACTTGGCCGTCGAGCGCGACGGTCGCCACTTCGGAATCGAGGCCGACTTGCTTCAAAACGTAAATGCCGTTGCTACCGGAGAGTTTGCACGCAAGATTGGGCTGTGCCAACTGGAGCCGATCCGTGCCGAGCGGGCCGCCGGTCGCCGAAAATTGGTTCAACTGCACGTTCGCTTCGACGAGCAGATCTTCCTGTGCCGCCGTTTTTTCTTTCGTCGCACCTTCTTTCTCGTCCGACGCAATCTCACCCCAGCGGCAATCGACTTGGCCGTTCATGCTCCCTTGCAGCTCGAGGCCCGAGGCGATCTTCGTCAACAGGGGAGAAAAATGATCCAAGACCAACTGGTT
>JASFHG010000433.1:0-4125 GCA_050123355.1 Planctomycetia bacterium | reverse complement strand
CCGCCCCCTCGAAAAGCTTCTCCTCGTCCACTTCTTCAAGATGCCGCCACTGAATCCGGCGGAGCGTCTGCGCAAGCACCCGCCCCAGGGGATCCGACTGGGCATAGCAGAGCAAACAAAACAGCCCGCAAAACCAAAGCAAATAAAGATTACGTCGTGGCATGAACAAATTCCTTTGGAATTTATCAGAGGACGGATATTAGAGAACAGAGGACAGAAGGAGCTTCCGCTCCAGTAAAATTTCACGCCGGTGCGGTAGCACCTTCTGTTCTCTGTTCTCTGTCCTCTAATTCTACGATGGCGCCAGGGCCAGTTGTTTCAGGGCGTTCAGCGCGCACAAAACGTCGTCGGCACTGGTGTCTCGCCAGCCGTTCATTTTGTGCTGGACGATCGCCAACTTCAACGCCTCGACCGCGTCGGCCAGGTCCTGCGGCAGCTCGGGCAGGTCTTCAAACGGCCGGACCGGGTCGATGTTATCCTCAAGGCGGTTCATGTCCAACTCGAACGGAGCATCGGCGTCCGTCGGCGGTGCGTCCGGGTCGAAATCGTCAGCCGAATTGACCGCCGACTCGGAATCGGTAATCGCATCGCCCGGGCCGAGCGACGAGTCGTTATCCTGGCTCACATCTTCGTCGATCTCGGCGACGATAATATCCTCGTCTTTCGGCTTCTGATCGGCGGGCGCTCCGATCGCTTCCCACCGCTTCGACCGCATCACGGCGACCGACCATTTTCCTTGCACGGCCCCTTCAAGCCACATTTCGGCATCGTCCCAATCGAGGGCCGCTTGGAAGTGGCTCCAGTACAGCCCGTCGTACTCCTGGTACGTTTCGTTGAATCGGTCATACACCCGTCGCAAGCGACCGACGTGCTGGGGCGTGACGTTGCCGACGGTTCGGCTCCACGCCTCGTCCGAGTAGCCCGTGACCGGTGCCCCGACGGTTTGGAGCGCCGCGCGCCATCGACTGATGATCCGTCCTTTATCCCAGTTGGTCGTACTGATGAGCCGATTCCACGACTCGAGAAATTCGACCGACGCCTCGATGAAGGCATCTTCCTGCGTCATCTCTTCGGCAGCTTTGTTTTCCGTTTGAGTTTGATCCAGTTGCTCGTTCGACATGATTTACTTCTATTAAAAAATTCGCTTGTGGTTGAAGATACTCAAAAACTCGCCAAACGACGTTCGGCGGCTATTGAGTCTCAGATATTTAAAGTTACAGGCTTCAACATCAGTACCAAGCCGGAATTGGGACGACAGTCCCTATTCCGGGTCCGTACTACGGTTTATCTCAGCTCCTTCGACCCGGAATAGGGCACGCTTCGCGGCCCAATTCCGGCTTGACGATGTAACTTTAAATATCTGAGACTCAATAAACTCCTATCACCATGATGGTTAGGGGAAACCCATTTTAACCCAATGGGGCCTTGATTCCAGGAGGACGGGCACGGATCGGGGGCAGGAACCCGTTTTCCCTAGCGATAAAAGGGGTTACGTAGAATTTCCGGCGAAAAATCCTCGCGGAAAGAGCTAAGAAAACCGTGGAAAAACTGTTGGCTCAAAACTCGCAAGAGGGCAAACGTGCCGCACGCATGAGCACTATTCCAGAGCCGTCCGGGGAGCCTGGCGAAAGATGAAGCGGATACGGTACTCGACCGTCGCAGACTGCGGACTCGCGACCGCCCCTTCCTCGGCCGTCTGGATTTCGCCCGTAGCGTCGGCTTGAGATTTTTCAGAACCCTCACCGGCCCGTTCTTCCTCTGGCACGGCGGGCGTAAATGATTTTGATTTCGCTCCACCTGCTGCGTTACCAACCGTCTCTTGGACAGCAACCTTATCGGCCGTACGCTTTCGGTTGAACGGAGCAAGCGGTTTCGGCAAACTCGCCCCGGGCAAGGCGCTGGCTTGAACCGAAAGGAATTGTTTCTCGTCCTGCTTCACCGCCTTCAGCAACTCGACCGCCTGGTCCCAATTGACCTGTACCATCAGTTCTTCTTTGGCAAATCGCAAAGTGCCCGACTCGAACGCACCACTATCGAGTTCCGGTTTGCCCTTGTCGGGCGGGGCCGAATACATACGAGGTTGGTTCATCAGCTTCTTAACCTGCTTCGGTTCTACCCGATTCTTCGCAAGCAGCCGATTGAAGGCCCGAGCGGTCTCTGCCGGTTTCTCGACCTCACAGACCACAACAATTTCGGGCCGGATCCTTTGATTCCGATGCCCGGGAGCACCCCGCTCACCTGCCTGCGCCCGCATGTAAGTAGGGCGCTCCGTCGGTTTGTCGACCGTTCCCTCTCTCGGCGGCACCGTGGAATTCGGTGTGGGAGGAGCAGCCTGTGGCGGTTGGACTCCCGCGATATGCTCCGTATTCGGCCGGGCACCTCGTTTCAATCCAGGATCATGACCCCACGATGAGCTCGGCGGCACTGCATTATTCGACATGCCACCCATGCCGCCCATGCCAAACGATTTCTGACTTGTCCCAGGGGAACCTGCTTCAACCTCCTGATCGGCATGGCCCAATTTCGATTCGGTATGAGCACCTGCCGGCGGAACGGACGGGCTGGCTGCCAAATCAGGACCCTTTGGTAATTCAGGCGAAGGCTCCTGTGCCAAATTCAAATCTTGCGGTGTCGTCGCGTATCGTAAGGAATGTCCCTTGCCGCTACGATTCAACTGGGCAACACCCTCCGGAACCGTTCGGTTTGTCGACTTTGATTTCAGGTGGCCATCAAGCGGCTCGGCCGTCGTATCTTCCATCGCCAAATGAGAGGTTCCGCTAGGAGCGTGACTTCCCTTCAACGTCGGAATGGAATCCATATTGCCATGGTCTGGTGTAGCACCGGATCCTTCTCGGTTTCCCGGATCTCCTTCCGTTTCGACTCCGCTATCAGGAAGAGCATGCATCGCGAACTCCCTGGGCTTTGCATGTCCATTCCTCTCTTTTTCATCGTTGTCCACACCAGAACCAAGAGCCAAACCGTCTCTGTTTTCTTCTAAATTATCCCAAGCGACATCACGCGTCTGTTCCGCCGGATCGGGTAAGAAGTAGTTGAGGCCAAACGCCGCGACCAAAATAACCGCGACCCAAGCAAGCGACCGGCCCGAAAGGAACCGGCGACGCAGATGATCCCAGCCGGCCTGTTCTTCTCGCGGCTTGACCGTCAGCGAGGTCTCGATCCGCTCGGCAAAATCGGCAGGCAACGCGTGACGCGGCAGGGCCGATACCGTTCGGCTCACCTCTCGCAGCTCTTCGAGCAAGCGACGTGCCTCGGCATCCTCCTCCAAGAGCTGCTCGGCGCGCACTCGCTCCTCGTCGGTCAACTGACCGTCGAGGTACGCACTGAGAATCTCATAGTCAGGCTTGCTCATGGCACTTCTTGTACTTGGGGGTTATTGTCTACTTATTGTTACAACAGGAACTAATCTCAAACCATTATCTTTTTCAACCGGTCACGAAGCTGGAGCCGGCCGCGATGCAGGCGGCTTCGGACCGTGCCGATCGGTATATCCAATACATCGGCTATTTCGTCGTACGAACGACCGTCGATCTCGCGCAATACGATCACCGACCGGTATTCGTCCTCGAGTTGAGTGATCGCCGTCTGGACCATCTCGACCCGTTCGTTCGAGAGTGCCTGGCAATCGGGCTGCGTATCTTCGGTCGCAACCGGATCTTCGCCGATCATTTCATGGGCCCTTTCGATCGAGGCCATCGGCTTCTTCTTCCGGTGCAGCGAAATGGCCGCCCGAAACGCAATCCGATAAAGCCACGTATAAAACGCACTATCGCGACGAAACGACTCCAAGCCCGTATATGCGCGGAGAAACGCCTCCTGGACGACGTCTTTCGCGTCCTCCGACGAACCGGTAACGTACACCATCGTCGTGAACAACCGATCCTGATGGGTCCGGACCAGTTGACCAAACGCGGCACGATCGCCGGCAAGGGCAGCGTCTATCAGCGTCTCTTCGTGCAAAACAGTGGCTCTCTATAAATAGTCAGACGGGCCTTATTGCCCAAAAGTTCCCAAATCCCAAGAATCTTTGCCGGCAGCCCCGAAACCGACATTGCCCACCCCTTATTTGTACTATAAAAGGCGGCAAAACCGTGCCAAAAGCTACCT
>JASFHG010000432.1:0-4137 GCA_050123355.1 Planctomycetia bacterium | reverse complement strand
CCGCGTTAAAAAACGTTGAATACGCGGGGACAAGCCCCGCCGCTAACAAATGAAAGCTGAAATGATAACTTTTAATACCTGAGACTCTATAGCCGCCGGACATCGTTCGGCATGTTTAAACGTCTTCAAAAAGCGACGAACGATGTTCGTCGGCTAAACATTTATACTCAACGCTAACTATTTCGGTCGCGGGCTGCGGATGTCTTTGCCCTCTTTGGGACCGAGCGTCGCTTCGGCGTACTCGTAGATCTGGTCCGACGTTTCGAAATACTGGTCGTAGACCCAGTCGTCTTCGTACTCGCACTTATCGTCGGTGTAGTCGCGGCAGATCTGGGGGCGGTTTTCATAATCGCCGCAAAGGTTGTCGTCGCGGAGCGCCTTGCAGCGGTTATGGACCAGCAGGTACCACTCGCCGTCGTCGACAAAGACGGTGGCCCGTTCGTGGAGCAGGTACCAGCGGATGAACTCGAAGTCTTCCCAGTCGACCGGCTCTTCGATCGGCAGCGCGAAATAACAGCAGCACTTCGCCGGACAGTGGAAGCAGAGGCAGTCGTCCTTGGCCAGGTCTTCGCGGCACGGTTTGGTGCGTGGTGGTTTGGTTCGTGGATATTTTTGACGTCGTCGTGGGCTGTTTACCATGTTTAGTTTTCAGTGTTCGGTGTTCAGTGTGTTTAGCCGTCGGACATCGTCCGACGTGTTTTGAAGTTGCGGAAACGCGCCGAACGATGTTCGGCGGTTAAACTTGTCCTTTTCTAAAAATGGATTCGGATACCGGCGATCAGGCCATTATACGTCGTGTTGGCGATGTCGAGGTATTCGTAACCGACGTAGGCTTCGGTGCGGTGTACCATTACCCCTGCGGTGCTACGGAACCGAAACAGATCGGACTTGCCTAGTGTACCGATATCGAACTCAGTTGAAAATACCCATGGGCGAACCGGATAGAGATCGAAGCCATAAGTGAAGTTGAAGCCGTAGTCGGTTTGGACCGGATCGCTGAGCCAATTGAAGCCGAGGCCGGCTCGCCAGGCGGCCCTTTCACTTTGGGCAAAGCGATAGGTGAGGTTACAATCCCCCAGCCAGAGGTGGTCTTTTTGCCCGTTGCCGAGCAATTCTTCAAAACGGTGCGCTTCGGTGTCGATTCCCAGCCGGCCGGTCGTCTCGAGCTGGAGCTGGCCGCCATAACGCGAGAGTTCCCGGAAATTGTCGCAATATTCCAACCGAACCCGGCCCGAGAAGCGTCGCGACCGTGAATCCCACTGATCGATCTGCATGAAGTGATTGCCGTTATAATAGGGAAATTCGGGAAAGTAGCCATCGGCACCGGTGTCGTTCAGTGCGGCCCTGGGTCCCCAGAAAGGCGACGTAACGGTAAGAAAGGCGACGCTGGCACAGAATTCTCCAATCGGATCATCGCTGTCGTAGCCGTCATAGTAATCATCGTCGTCATAGTAGTCATCGTCATGGTGATGGTGGCGACGACGGCGGCGATGGCAGTCGTCATCATCGTCGTCCGATTTGGAAGAAGATCGCTTGGTCGAGCTGCGGACCTCGTCGCGGATCGATTGGAGCTCGCCTGCCTGGACGGTTTGCGAGAGAAAACAGAAAAGAACGAGAGTAAGTCCCCCCAATAGTGCGGATCCTCCGCAGTTTAACGCTTTCTTCATGTCAGCACCTGTTTTTTGTGTGGGTGATCGTCGCTTGATGGCTTTCGATGTTGCTCCCCTATCCCCTCATGGGATTTTTACAGCTCATGGCGACACCGGATCGGAAATATTTTTTGAAATCGTGGCGAAATTGCCATATCCTACCAAGGCGAGAAGGGGGAGAAGATATAACGAACCGCAGAATATCGAATATCCAATTTCGAATGATGAAGAAAGGAGCTTCCGCTCCAGGGTAATTTTTTACGCCGGTCCGGCAGCACCTCACTTCGAAATTCGACATTCCTTGTTCGATATTTTGCGGTTCATAATCCTCTTTTTGGGGGGAATCCGCTTGGGGCCCTATCAAGAAAGGGGGGAATTGCCTATGATGAGAGATTCTCGCAACCTTGAAATAGAAAAATGACGGTTTTTCCCGTTGTTTTTGAGAACCCCCTTGGAGCCTTTGGATGGAAGCCGGCATTCTTGGTATTGAATACCACGTGCCTGACCGTATCGAGACGAATGCGGAGTTGGCGGAAGAGAACCCGACGTGGCCGTTGGACCGCATCGAGAAGAAATGTGGCATCTCCGCGCGACGAATCGCCGCAGAGGACGAGACGGCGGGCGATCTGGGCTATGTGGCCGCTCGCAAGCTGCTTGATCGGAAGATCATTCCGGATGAAGAGATCGACTTTCTCCTGCTCTGTACGCAAAGCCCGGACCACTTCCTCCCGACGACCGCTTGCCTGCTCCAGAATCGGCTCGGGCTCGGGCAGCATATCGGAGCGATCGATTTCAATCTCGGTTGTTCGGGCTTTGTCTATGGCCTCTTTCTTGCCAAGCAGATGGTCGTGTCGGGGGCTGCGAGAAACGTCTTGTTGATCACGGCGGAAACCTATACCAAATATATCCATCCGAACGATCGGGTGGTCCGACCGCTCTTTGGTGACGGGGCGGCGGCGACGCTTATCGGTCGAGATGCCCCGCACGGGACCATCGGCCAGTTCGTGCTCGGCACGGACGGGCAAGGTGGCGAAAAGCTGATCGTCCCGGCCGGTGGGGCACGAATGCCTCGCACGGAAGAGACCGGCATCGAAGAGGTCGACCTGGGCGGAAGCATTCGCTCGAAAGACCATCTCTACATGTCCGGGATGGCGCTGATGAATTTCGGGGTCAACGTGGTGCCGGAGGCGGTGCGGCAGATGATGCGAAACGAGTCGCTCGGGATGGACGATATCGACTGGTTCGTGTTCCATCAAGCGAACCGTTTCATGCTGGAGCATCTGACCAACGCGTGTCACGTGCCTTGGGAGAAGACGGCCCTGTTCTACGAAGAGATCGGCAACACGGTCTCCCCAACGATTCCGATCGTCATGGCCGAGTATGTCAAGGACGGAAAGATCACGTCCGGCCAGAAACTGCTCCTGGCCGGTTTCGGCGTCGGCTACTCGTGGGCGACCTGCATGGTCGATTGGTAGACACCGTTCACGAGGGGCACCGATTCTACTTGTGTGCACGTTCGTTAGCCGCGCGACTTCATGTCCGCGCTTTTGTTGGCAACTTCAAATGGGGTAGTGATGTCGGTTAGCGAATTTTTTGGGAAAAGCATGCCGTTGCATAGTTTGCTTGTAGCTGAAGCGCGGACATGAAGTCGCGCGGCTAACGGACGGTTGTTGATGCATGCTGACCGCACACTCGATTACCCCTGTTCCGGCGTTTCTTCCGGAGTTGCTTGCACGGTCGACTGGAGCGTGGGCTGCTCGTTGGTCATGTCGTAGTACAGCTCTTGCGAGTCGACGGCGGCCGCTGCTTCCGTGTTCTGATCCGATCGAGGTGTGTGGTGCGAGACGTCTTCGGTCGCACTGGCGGGAACCACCTTTTCGTCACGCTTCTTCGAGGCGTCGAGTTCCGGTTGCAATTCGTTCGGATCGGTTTCCGTGGGCTTGACTTCCGAGCCGCTGGCGGTCGAGGTGCCGAGTTGCAGCCCGAAGAAACCTTGATCCGCCGCGAAATCGGAAGTGCCGGACGAGAGCGAGCCTTTCGCGGAGGAGGTTGTTCGAGGGGTCGTGCCCGCGGAGGTCGGGGCTGCTCCACTCAAAGCGGCGGCCAGAACCGTGGGGTCGATCTTTGGCGACGAGGATTTTTGTTCTTGCATTTGTTGCATCGCTTGTTCCATGGCGGCGAGCCACGGTTGACCGATCACGAGCTGGATGGTCTGGACACTGGAGAGGCCGAGCGAGCCGTCACCGAGTATCTCGGAGGCACGGACCGTGATGGACATTTGATCAAACAAGGCGTCTTCCGGAACATCCCAAGTGACTTGGCCGGTGGTCGTGTTCAGGAGCATGCCTTCCGGTATGTCGCCTTCGAAGGAATATTCGACGGTCCGAGTCGGCACGTCCGGGTCGGCCGCATGGAACTTGGCCGAGAAGATCGTGCCCGGATAGGCGTATTGGAGTGTTTCTTGGGCCCGGAAGATTGGAGCATCGTC
>JASFHG010000431.1:0-4146 GCA_050123355.1 Planctomycetia bacterium | reverse complement strand
CGAAATCCAACGCCGAGATGTTGGTCGATATACCATCGGCCCAAAACGTTGGTGAGTAGGCACTGGTATAAACGCCGACACCGCTGGAATAACTGGGTGTGGTTTCGTAAATAAAACCACGATCATCGACCGCCTGGCTGCTGAAAGACGAATCCCATTTGTACCAACCGGTGACGGTATAGACACTGTGGTCGGGGACGACCTTGTAACTGACGTCGAAATAATCGCCGTTCGAGGTGTTATGGGCGATTTTCAACGAGCCCGCTCCCACGGCGGAGTCCGTCGTGGTATACGAGGCGTCTCCGATCAAGGTCCCGCTCAATGTGGTCACCGAATCCGTTCCATCGGAATCGAAGGTCCAGTAATTCACAAGCCCTGCTTCTGCCGTCAATGTCCATGAGGCGGCAAGCAGCAGAGCCACAATAAACCATTTTTTCTGAATCATAAGTTGTCCCCTAGAAAGTTAAAAATAAAAAGTTACGAATAGTAATTTTTGGCCTTGGCATTGATAGTGGGCTTTTCTGCAACCAAAAATCCGGCTGGTACAGCCGCATTTTGCGGTCACATAAAGTGTTACTACTTTTGCTGGACTCAATAACGTCGTTTAAAACAAACGGCTGCCAAAATCAGGCCGGCCAAAAGCACCAGGGTGCCCGGTTCGGGCACTGTAGTACCGGTACCGGCTTGCCAGTTCCCGGCGAGGATCGTGGCGTCGGAGGCGTTCACAATACCATCAAAGTTGAAGTCACCCATCTCCCAAGTGGCATTGATCGCTTGCCAGTTCCCGGCGAGGATCGTGGCGTCGGAGGCGTCGACTACTCCGTCTCGGTTGGCGTCGCCTGGAGTGCTGATCGGGCTGAGTTCGAACTCGAACCAGTCGTCTTCGTCCACGCGCCATGCGGAAAGCCCCATCGAATCGAGGTAGGGTGAATAGGTTTTCACTCGTACCGTTTTTCCATCCGGTTGAAATTCGAGCAGCCGCATCCACCCATCACCACCGTTTCCGCCGACATGCTGGGCATTGAAGAGCATCTGGAAAACGGTATTGCCTTCTGTCCCCGTGCTGGCAAGGTATCCAACCCCGTCGTCGTCGGAATTGGCCTCGCCGATGACATGCCCGCAATGAAGCATCTCGAAGTTTTTGACAACCCCGACCACATCTTCCCACATCTCTTGGCCGTCGTGTACATCGCTGCCTAAATTGGTATACCCGTGCGGATTGGCGACCTGACTGCTTCCGTAAAGATCCCAGTCGTAACGAGTATCGTTGTTGCAAAGGTAAGCATGCGTTACGACCATGGCCGAATGATCGCTGAAGGATGGTTGCTCGGCTACCGATTGGACCCAATCGAGCACCGCTTGACGCGGCCCGAATTCCAACGCGAAGATCAGCATTTTCCGCCCGTCGGGCGCGGTGAATTCATAATAGGCATTTTCCAGCTTGCCTGCTTCATAATATCCCGAAAGAATTCCTCCGGTTGCCGGATCGTTCAGTGGGTTGTCCGAGGCCGAAAAGTAATTATTGATTTTCGAGGTGGTTCGTGGAGTGGAAGAGGACATGTTATAGTCGTGGTTTCCCGGGCAAAGCACATACGGCACCTCTCCGTCAAGCTTCGAGATGGCGGTTTTTGCAACGGCCCATTCCGCGTCGGTATTATGGTTGGTGATGTCACCAACGTGGGTTACCAGACCGATGTTCCTCGCTTCCTTGTTGTCCACGATCCATTGAGTCATCTGGTTGAAGATCGTACCTGTGGGGTCTTCCGTATAGATTTGAGTGTCGGGCAATTGAACCATCGTCCAACTTCCCGGAGTAAAGGGGGCCGGTTCCTCGACCGGTGGCGGAACCGGAAGTTGATCTAAAACAGGCACGGTCTGCGGCGTATAAGTTCCGTCGTAGAGCCCGGCCACGCCATCTGCGTCGAGTACTCCATGATAAACGGCCACATCGTCGATATAGCCATCGAAATCGCGAGATCCATCCGCCGCACGGTGGTTTCCGATATGAAAACCGGACATCGCATCGATGGTTCCGATAAATTGATAATCGTCCCGGAGTACCCCGTTGTGATAATATTGAACCCGATGCGTTTCCGTATCGAGAATCATTACGGCATGGTTCCATGCGCCTGAGGTAATGGCAGGTCCCGAAGTATCGTTGATTCCCGAGTCGAACCACCACTCGGCATCAGTGACCGAACCATCGGTCCGAAGTCCGAATGCCAGCGAGTAATCGGGCGAGGATTCCCAAACGAAGTTTCTCGTATCGCTGCCGTCGCCACTGATATCGGTATAGTTGTACCATGCCGAAACGGTGATCTGTTGATCCCGCGTTACATCGGCGACCTCGTTGATAATGTCGATATAGGTCCGGTTTCCCGAAGAAGGACCGCTGTCGAGTTTCAACGCGCCGGAACCACGAATATACTCTCCGGCTGTGTTGGTAATGGAGGTGTAAGAGCCACCGTAGGCGGTTCCTCCGTAATAGGAGCTGTTTACCTCGCTAGAATAATTCCAGTCGAAGGTCCAGTAGGCCTGAAGTGGCGTATCCGGAATTGTCGCCACACAAACGGCCTGCATAAGAAGCAGCACCAAAACACAAGGTGTCAAAAAAAATACTTTCATGGAAACCACACTCTAAAATTTTACTTATTGCGTTTTTGTGACCTTTGCATTTTCATGACTCGTTCCAAAGTCGGAAACCGAACAAAATGCGGCTGCTTTACGCAGCCACATTTCGTAACGGTGAAAGGAGTCGCTTGCAATGCAAGCACAAAACAAAACCTAAAAAACAATATTCATTAGCGACGGCGGAGGAAGAGCCCCAGCCCGGCAAGGGCACTGAGAATCAGAGCAACCGTGCTCGGTTCGGGTACTGCACTGGCACCGGTACCGGCTTGCCAGTTCCCGGCGAGGATCGTCGCGTCGGAAGCGTCGACATAACCGTCGCCATTGAAGTCACCCATCTCCCAAGTCGCGTTCGGACCGGCTTGCCAGTTTCCGGCAAGGATCGTGGCATCGGAGGCGTCGACCTGATCGTCGTGGTTTGCGTCACCAGGAAGATCCGGAGACGCGAGCGAGAAACGATAGGCGAGATCCATCTCGTAACTTCCTACCCAAAGTTCCTCTCCGTCGTCCGAAATGGCCAGTTCGTTGAGTGACCAATACGTGCTCTTTTCTTCCAGCGTCAGGATCAGTTCCATAACGCCCGAGGTCGTGTCGATACGATGGACTTCCCCAACTGCATTGAGCGTAATGAGGTCACCGGTGGAAGGATCCGCGATCATGGAAAAGATCGTTTTTCCGTAATCGAAGTCGAGAAATTCCACAAGAGTGTCCTGTGCCGTGACCTCGTAGATCTTGCTGGCCTCAAGGTCCGAAACGAAGATCTTCGTGTCCGTAACGGCAATAGCAGTTGGATCGATCAATACGTTACCGACGCCGTCGCCCGCATCACTATCGGAAACCAATGCCGAGTAGGTTTCGGCGGTCGTGGTGGAAATTGTCCAAATTTCTTCATAGCTGCCCGTCCCTGAACCGCGATCGACCATCAAGAGCGATCCTGGGGCAACCAATCCACCGGTATATGTGGAAGGAACAAGCACCATGGAACAACCATCGTCGTCGCCCGTGTCATGGAAACCGGTGGCCCAATCCTCGACGGTCGTGGTCCCTGCCGCAACTCTTTGCACCTTACCGCCAAAATCGCTGACGAAAAAGAGGTCGCCATTCGTCGGATTGACGACCGTTGCGGCCACATTCGCGACGGATTCCACCAAAGGAGTCAGCGTGCCATCGCTTGCCATTTTGTAAATAGCACTAGTATCACGTCCGACGATGACCAAGGAGTCGTCAGAACTGCTATACGACATACCGACCGGGTATCCGACGCTGGTGGTCAAATCCTGGCTATAGTTGGAATCGGCAAGTGTCGCCGTGTTCGTATACGCTGCCAGATTGTCGGCAATCGGGACATTCATGGGGTTATAGGTGCCGCTATACAGACCGGCGACCGCTTCGGGAGTCATCACTCCATGATAAATCGCCACATCGTCGATATAACCGTCGAAGTCGCGAGCTCCGTCACCATTCCGGTGGTTACCGATCATAAAAGAGGTATTGACGGTAAAAGAATCGCCGTCGAAC
>JASFHG010000430.1:0-4147 GCA_050123355.1 Planctomycetia bacterium | reverse complement strand
GCTCGCATGATAGAAGGGACGGTTATGGGTAGCTTTAGGTTCGTCGTCGGTTAAAGTTTGAGGCTAAAAAATCACAGCCTCTCCTTTCTTTTCGGCAAAATAGGTGGTTTTGTTGAGCTGAAGGGGTGGGTAAAGGAGGGGGATTGCCCATTTGATCTTGTGAAGCTTCTTCCCCGGTGGTGCTATTGAACATGAGAGACCCCCCGGTTGCACGACCGGGCCAGATGTGGCATATTGCACGTTTTGTCTTCATATTGGGAGCGAACCGAGACGTGGAAATCTGGCCGGCTATCGACCTTCGGGGTGGAAATTGCGTCCGCCTGAAACAGGGGGATTACAACCAGGAGACCGTTTTCGGGGACGATCCGGCCGCGATGGCCCTTCATTGGACCCAGCAGGGGGGGAAGTTTCTCCACCTGGTCGACTTGGACGGGGCCAAAGAGGGGCGGCCTTGTAATATTGAGGCAATTACCGCCATCGTCCAAGCGGTTGACGTGCCGTGCGAGTTGGGCGGAGGGATCCGCGACGAGGCGACCATCCAGCAGTTGCTCGATTTGGGTCTTACTCGACTGGTGATCGGGACACTTGGGATCAAGCAGCCCGACTGGTTCCGCCAGATGTGCGAAAAGTATCCCCAGAAACTCGTTTTGGGGATCGACGCTCGCGAAGGAATGGTGGCGACCGATGGCTGGCTCGAGACGAGCGGCGTATCGGCGGTCGAGTTGGCTTGCCAATATGTCGATATGCCCCTTTGTGCCATAAATTATACGGACATCTCTACGGATGGGATGCTTTCCGGCCCGAACGTGGGGGCGATGGCGGAGATGCAAGCGGCCGTCGATGTGCCGGTGATCGCCTCGGGCGGGGTGACGACCGTCGCCGACGTGGCTAAGTTGGCCCAGGCCGGTTTGGCCGGTTGCATTATTGGGCGGGCATTATACGAAGGAACGCTCACCTTACCGGACGCTTTGGCAGCGGCCGAGGGTTAGTGAATTGATACAAAACATACACTCATTCAACGCCGGCGTAAGGCCGGTAGATTTTTTCAAGTAAAAGGGAAAACCGATGGCAAAGTACAAAGTCGAAGACATCCGTAACGTGGTATTCTGTGGACATGGCTCAGCCGGTAAGACAACACTGATTGACGCGATCCTCAACACGACCGGTGCCGTTCGACATCAGGGCACCGTCGATGATGGGACGAGCATTTGCGACTTTGACGACGAAGAAAAGCAGCACAAGTACACGATCGAGTCGAAGGTGACCCACTTCGACCATGGTGGCAAGCATTTCAATCTGATGGACACGCCTGGTTACCCGGACTTCATCGGTCAGACGATCGGGGCGATGGCCGGCGTCGACACGGCGGCGATCGTCATCAACGCCCAGTCGGGCATCGAAGTCAACACGCGACGCGTCTTCGCCGAGGCCGAGAAAGCCGGTCTGGGTCGCGTCATCATTGTCAACAAGATCGACATGGACAACGTCGACTTCCCGGCCTTGGTCTCGACGATCCAGGATGTTTTCGGGTCGGCTTGCGTTCCGGTGAACGTGCCGGTAGGACATGGGGCCGATTTCAAAGGCGTTGTCAGTACGCTGAAGGTGCCTGGTGATACGGCGGGTGCTCTGATCGATCCGAACGAGATCAGTGAGCCGCTCATGGAGTCGATCATCGAAGTTGACGAAGAAGTGATGGAGCGTTACTTCGAAGGGAACATGCCGACTGACGCCGAGTTGTCGAAACTGATTAGCCAGGCGGTCGCTGAAGGGAGCCTGATCCCGATCATTTGTTGTTCTGGTAAAAAGGGAATTGGCGTCACGGAACTGCTCGATACACTGGCACTTTGCTGCATCCCGGCTTCGGCCAAGAAGTGCACCGCGACGAACGCGTCGGGCGACGAAGTCGAAGTCAAGCCGGACGCCTCTGGTCCCTTGGTCGCTCAAATTTTCAAGACACGTATTGACCCGTTCGTCCAGAAGCTCAGCTTTATCCGCGTTTACTCCGGTTCTCTGAAGAAGGACGATACGGTCCCGGTCATTGGTGCTCGTAAGCCGGTGAAAATGGGGCCGCTGGTGATGGTCCAGGCGAACGAGACCAGTCCGGTTGATGCGGCTGGCCCCGGTGACATCGTCGCGGTTGCGAAGATGGAAGAACTCGAGACCGGTGCGGTTCTCGGCGAGTTGAATCTGCCGGCAATTCCGTTCCCGATGCCGATGGTCGGCTTGGCCGTTACACCGAAGAGTCGCAACGACCAGACGAAACTTTCCGGTGCGTTGACGAAGGTCTGTCAGGAAGATCCTTGTTTCCGCCGAGAGCTCGATCCGCAAACGAAAGAGACGGTCATCAACGGGATGAGCGAACTCCACTTGCAAATTGTCCAAGAGCGTTTGAAGCGTCGCGAAAAGGTCGAAGTCGACACGAAAGAGCCAAAGATTCCTTACCGTGAAACGATTCAGGCGAACGCCGAAGGTATGTACCGACACAAGAAACAGTCGGGTGGTAGCGGCCAGTTCGGCGAAGTTCACATCCGCATGTTTCCGCTGCCGAAGGATGTCAACATTGAGGAATGGGCCACGAAGGACCGCTTCGCGTCGATGAAAGAGACGCACTACGATCCCGAATGGAACTTCCTGTGGGTCGACTCGATCGTCGGCGGTACGATCCCGAGTAACTTCCTGCCCGCCGTGGAGAAAGGGTTCTGGGATCGGATGGAACGGGGTGTTATCGCCGGATACCATGTGCAGAACATTTGCGTTGAGGTCCACTTCGGTAAGCACCACCCGGTCGACAGTAACGAAACCGCGTTCAAGACGGCCGCGTCGATGGCCTTCCGCAACGTCTTCCAAGACGCGAAGCCGTCGCTTTTGGAACCGATTGTCAAGATCGAAGTGACCGTTCCCGGTGACAAAGTCGGCGATATCAGCAGCGACATGTCCGGCCGACGTGGCCGCGTACTCGGCATGGATTCGGCAGGCGGCGGCATGCAGGTCGTCACGGCCGAAGTCCCGCTGGCCGAAGTCACCACCTATGCCCGAAGCCTCTCGAGTATCACCGGCGGCCAGGGCAGCTACATGATCGAATTCAGCCACTACGATGTCGTCCCCGGCAACGTCATGAAAGAGATCATCGACAAGGCCCAACTCCAGGAAGAAGAAGAGTAAACCAAAATACTCTACGAATAAATACCCGTTTGGCGGTCGAACTTGTTCGGCCGCCAAACGTTTCTTGAATACCCGCATACAAAAACCTACCTAGAAGGAATTTTTTATCATGACGAAAGAAAACGTTGAAGTCCATTGGCACGAACATGCGGTTGAACGAGCAGAACGGGAAGCGCTCAACGGACACGTCGGGTGTGTTGTTTGGTTTACCGGGCTGAGTGCGTGCGGAAAGAGCACTGTTGCCAACTTGGTCGACCATAAACTGCACAGTCAAGGCAAGCATAGCGTGGTGCTCGATGGCGACAACATCCGACACGGGCTGAATGCCGCGCCCGGAATGCTCAAGGAACGGCACGGCGAGGAGTTCGCCGCACGGTTCGGGCTCGGTTTCTCGGCACAGGATCGCGAAGAAAATATCCGTCGGATCGGTTGTGTCGCCGGCCTGTTCGCCGCGGCAGGCAACATTACACTAACCGCGTTCATCAGCCCTTATCGTATCGACCGCGACCGCGTTCGTGAGTCCTTGCCCGAGGGAGACTTCATCGAGGTCTTTGTCGACGCACCCTTGGAAGTTTGTGAAGATCGCGATCCGAAAGGGCTCTACAAAAAAGCACGGGCAGGCGAGATCAAAGGCTTCACCGGCATCGACGATCCGTACGAGGCGCCCGAAAAGCCGGAGCTGGTCCTCGACGCCGGCACAAAGTCGGCCGAAGCGCTTGCCGACGAGGTAATTGCCTATCTTGCTAAAATAGGAAAGATTTCGTAATCGTTACGATAGTTAAGAAATCATGAAAAAGCGTGAGATAGTCTCGACTGTTTCACGCTTTTTGTGTTTGAAATGAGTGTTTTGCCCCTTTGGGGGTATTGCATATTCTATCACTCGGCTGTAGATTGCCTGTTATAGTGGCTGCAGTGAGGTTGCCGATTAGCTTGGCTTTTCACTGTGATCTTTCAAGAGGCGTAAGTGGCTTTCCTTAGTGATTGT
>JASFHG010000429.1:0-4154 GCA_050123355.1 Planctomycetia bacterium | reverse complement strand
CCCTTCACGACCGCGGATGCGATCGATGCGGCGCTGGAAGGCTCCGCCATCTTTGGCGAAGACACCGGTAGTCTCTCGGGTAATGTTGTCGTCCGTTATGTATCGGAGGCACTCGATGAATGGTATTATCGCGAGCTCACAAATTGGGGATGGTTCCATATCAATCCAAATGACGCCATTTACGAAATCACCTTCCAAGGTGCGGCGCATGATACTACTTTCGACATCACGGTACAGAATAGCAGCCTGACGCCGGACACCATACCGCAACCGGAGATCATCGAGTATACACGGGCTGACGATGGCCTGGCGCAAGTACATCCCTCCTCGGGCATGACCCCCGACGGAAGCTTTGTGGTTGCGTGGACGCAATACGAAGAATATACCGATGGTACTTTCTCGAACACCAACATTTACTTCCGTGAATACAAGGAAAACTACGACTCGGCCGGCCCGCGAGTGACCGATTTCTTATTGCCTGACGGAGACCGTCTCCGAGATGGTGAACAAATCAACAGCGCGTTGTCGAACATTGTCGTAACGTTCGACGAAGAACTGGCCACCAGCGGCGAAGGAAGCGTTCTCGATACGGAAAACTGGGCGTTGATGAAGTACGACAGCGATGGAACGCTTGTTGAAATCCGCGGCGGTATTTCGGAAGTCTTCTTTGGCATGAACTCGGCCGCTTCCATGGCAACCACCTTGGGCCTCAATCCGCTTGGCACCAACAAGTGGGAAGCGATCTTGACGCTCGACGGCAACGGCAATGGAGCCGGGGTTGAAGCGTTGGAAGACGGTCACTATGTTATTGTGGCAAAGAGCAATTTGCGTGATCCGTCCTTGAATCCGCTCGGATTCACGGGATATGACATCGACGGCTATGACATTCTGACCAGCTTTACCATCACATTGCCGACGGGAAGTGAAACGCTGGTAAACAGCGAACTGGTTGGCGAACAAGAGACTCTGCCCGAAAGTTCATCCGACATTGCTGCCGGCGTATTCCCCAACAGCCCGCAAGCGATCTCCGGGGATGCCGACGGTGAGCATGTCGTCGTTTGGACCCAAGAAGGTGACGGGGTCTATGCAAAGATTTATCCGTTCACGTGGATCGAAGATGCCAACGGCGAACGTCAATCGATTCAAGAACTCCCGATTGAAATTCAAGTCACGGACAACCCGACCGCGATGTACGCTTCGGTTGCCCGCGACGGCGACGGCGATTTTGTCGTGACCTGGTCCGCACAAGATGGCACCGGCGATTGGGACATTTGGTACCAAACCTTTGACGCCAAGGGTCGAGCGACTCGAGATGCTCAGATCGTCAATGCCGATGACACGGAAAATCCTTATACGCAACAATTCTCCACCGTAGCCATCGACAACGATGGCGATTTTGTCATCACATGGCAAAGCCAAGAGCAAGATGGCTCCGGTGCCGGGATCTATGCCCAACGCTTTACCTATGACGGTGAAAAATTAGGCGGCCTGAACGAAATTCAGACCTTGGAGCTCAATGGTAACATCGATCTGGCTTCGTTCGGTCTCAATTTTGACTATACCGATCCGGCGATGATGTCGGGCGCGATCTCCTACAACGCCACTGACGAAAACGCGATGGAGCTGCTGGTCCAATCGATCCAAGATGAGATTGACCTCCTCGGTATCGGTGCCACCGTTTCGATATCCGAGAATAACGAGTATCTCATTGTTATCGAATACACCGATGTGGACAGCTGTAAAAACGTCCCGCCGATTATTTTGGATGTCTACTCCCTTGTCGGTGACGAAAATGCCAACATGGAGATGAATGTATACCGTAACGGCATGTCAAGTGAGTTCCTGGTCAACGGGACCATCGAAGGGGATCAAATGTGGCCGTCGATCGCGATGGATCACCTTGGACATTTTGTCGTTACCTGGACGAGCTTCGGTCAAGATGGCGACACGGCCTACGAGAGCAATATTTACGCTCGCAAGTTCGACTGGAATGACGATCTGGTCGATCAGGTCGAAGAACTTCAGAAATATACACTCAGCGGCGAAGACATCACCTCGCCAACTTTCAACAGCATCCCACTCGGTAGCGAATTCCTCGTAAACCATGCATTTGTCACCTATGTTTTGGACACCACCGTCGACCCGCCGGTCATCACCGACACGATTTACGATACCATTTCCATCGATGGCAACCAAAAGTGGTCCTCGGTCGCAATGGATGCCGACGGCGATTTTGTGATCACCTGGACCAGCTACAATCTGGACGGTGTCGGCAATGGTTACGGGCCGGGCTACAACGGCGAAAACGGTATCTTTGCTCGTCGCTTCGACAAAGACTTCATCGATGCGAGCAGCCTGGAAATCCCGGAAGACGATGACACGCACGATGGCGACGATGATGACGACACCACGGATGACACCGAAGAAATCGTGCCCGAATATGGCGTCTTCCAGGTCAACACCTTTGCGGAGAACGATCAACAGCATTCCGCGGTCGCAATGGATACGGACGGTGATTTCATCATCACTTGGGAAAGTTTCCAAGAAAAACCGGCCGTTGGCGCAGGTCCGGATTCGCCGGTGACCTTCGGCATCTATGCTCAACGATATGCCGGCAACGAACGACTTGGCACGAGCACATCGCTTGGCATCAATGGTGAAGAAGGCGGCGAAATTCACGTCAATACCGAAACCGAAGGCGATCAACGCTTCCCGTCGGTCACGATCGACGATACAGGTGACGCCGTGATCGTCTGGAACGGCACCAACGCGGTCGATACGGATGGCGGTGTCTTCCTGCAGCGATTCGAAAAGCTGGAAGATGAAGCCGGGCCGCGGGTCACTTCGGTGGAATGCCTCACGGTTGCCGAAGATGACTCGACCGAGATCGAAAGAATCGCAAACGGCGATTCCACAAAGAATGAAATCGCACAAATGATCATCACGTTCGGTGAAGATCTGAATACGGAATACTTGACCAATGGCGATAACAGTATCCTCAATCTCGACAACTGGGAACTCGGTCGCTTGCTGTCCAACGGCGGAACCGATGTGATCGAAGGCGGCATCGCGAGCATCACCTTCGGCAGGGATGAGGCATACTATCAAGGCCTTACCACCATGACCTCGGGCAAGTATCAAGCCGTGGTCACTTTCGACTATAGCGACTACCGTCAAGACGAATCGGAAGAAGAGCCGTGGTTGGCTTATGGAAAATATGTGCTGACAATCAAGGAAGAAGTTCAAGACCTCTTCGGAAACGCGATCCAACCGAATCCGTATGTCGTCGGAACGGATGATTTCAGATTTGAGTTCTCGGTCAAGGGTAGCGATACGGAAGAAACCCCGTTGAATCCGATCGGTGGTGAAGATGACCTCCTGAATGGTCGCACGTACCCCGAATCTCCCGGTGCGGTCGCGGTCGATGGTGACGGCGATTACGTCGCGGTCTGGATCGCCTATGACGAAAGCATGGGCGTCGATCGCGTCTTCATGATGCGTTACGACACGACCGGGACCCCGCTTTGGGCCGATCCACAACCGGTAACGCCTACCGGCTTCGGAACCGATTCTCAACGCTATGCCACGGTCGCCTGCGACCCGGACGGCGATTTCGTCGTGACCTGGACCAACTATCGTGACGAAGATGGTTCGGACACGAACGGTCAAGAACAAATCGACATTTACGCACAACGTTTCAGCGCCCTTGGCGTTCCCCAAGGTTCGGCGTTCCGTGTCAACTCCTACACGGCCGGCGAACAAATCTGGTCCAACGTTGCGATGGACGTCGAAGGTGGCTTTGTCGTCACCTGGTCCAGCAAGGGCCAAGAAAACAACGGCATGCCCGGCTACGGATATGGCGTTTATGCTCGCCAGTTCGATCCGCTCGGATACGCTCTGGCTTCCGAATTCCAAGTCAACGTGACGACCGGTGGCAACCAGCAGTTCTCCAGCGTCGCGGTGGCCGCCGATGGCACTTTTGCCATTACCTGGCAGAGCGATCAGAACGGTATTGGAAAAGACATTGTCGCGCGAGCGTTCCAGCCGGACGGTGCCCCGCAGGTCAGCCCGCTCGGTGGTGAATATATTGTCAACGATACGCACAGTGGCGATCAGACCTATCCGGATATCGCAATCGACCTGTCCGGCGAGAC
>JASFHG010000428.1:0-4157 GCA_050123355.1 Planctomycetia bacterium | reverse complement strand
CCCGGCCCAAAAGAAGCCTGGGGATAGATATTGGTGCATCGACGAGAAAACCTACCATCCCTACACGCCAAAAGAGAAAGACTTCTACACCACCGACGCCTTCACCAATCAGGCACTCAAGTGGCTCGATGAATATAAGAACGAGGACAAGCCGTTTCTTCTTTACATGGCCTATACCGCACCGCACAATCCGCTGATGGCCTGGCCAAAGGACATCGCCAAGTATCGCGGCAAATACCGTGCCGGCTACGAATCGATCCGCGACGCTCGTTACAAGCGGCAAGTGGAGATGGGGCTCCTCGACCCGAAGATTTACCCACTGAGTAAGCGGGAATCACCTTATAAGAAAAAGCCCAAGCTGCCCGATTGGGAAAAACTATCCCCGGAAGACCGCGATCAAGAAGACCTTCGCATGGCCGTCTATGCCGCGATGATCGACCGGATGGATCAGAATATCGGCCGCATCTTGGCAAAGATCCGTGAGCTGGGCGAGGAAGATAACACGCTGGTCCTGTTCTGCTCCGACAATGGCGGATCGTTCGAGCATGTCGACATCGGCTCGGGCGAATTTGGCCCAACCATGGCTCGATGGGTCTCGGTCGACCCGCCCTGGGCCAACGTGAGCAACACACCGTTCCGCAAGTACAAAACGTTCAGCCATGAAGGGGGCATCTGCACGCCGTTGATCGTCTCCTGGCCAAAGAACATTAAAAAAGGTGGACAGATTTGCCGCCAGCCGGGCCACTTCATCGACGTCATGCCCACACTGATCGAAATCACCGGTGCCGATTATCCAACCACGTACCACGACACGAAAATAACTCCCTTGCAGGGCATCAGCCTCACGCCTGCGTTCCACGGGCAAAAACTCACACGAAACAAACCGATTTTCTGGCAGTGGCATCGTGGCCGTGCGGTCCGCGACGGTAAGTGGAAGCTGGTCAGCTATCAAGGCCCGTGGGAACTCTACGATCTGAGCGTCGACCGGACCGAGACGAAAAATCTAGCCAAAAAACACCCTGAGATCGTCAAACGCCTCTCCAAGCTATGGCAAAAGTGGTACGACGATTGTTACCCGCCCGCCTCGGCCGAGAAAAAGCTATCCAAACCGGTCCAACAGGTAAAGATGCCCTCGCGAGGAATTTGTGCCCATCGTGGCGCAAGCGATACGCATCCGGAAAACACCTTGGCCGCGTTCCGTGAAGCCGTGCGGCTCGGCGCGCATCAGATCGAAATGGACGTCCAACTCACCAAGGATGGAAAATTAGTCGTTATCCATGATACGACCGTCGACCGAACGACCGACGGTACGGGCAAGGTTTCGGATCTGACATTGACCGAAATCAAGAGGTTGGACGCGGGCAAGAAGAAACATGCCCGTTTTACCGGCTCTCGAGTGCCGACGCTGGCCGAGGCGTTGGCAATCATGCCAAAAAACATCTGGTTGAACTTGCATTTGAAAGGAAAAAACCAAAAGCTCGGCAAAAAAGTCGCTCGCGAGGTCATGAAACAAAATCGGGTTCATCAAGCGTTTCTCGCTTGCGGCACGGCCGCCGCAAAGGGCGCTCGTAAAGTTTGTCCCGACATTCTTATATGCAACATGGAAAACCAGGGCGCATCAGCCTCCTATATCGACGACACGATCAAGAAAAAGTGCCGATTCATCCAATTGCGTAAGAAACTGCCCTCGCCCGAGGAAATGCAACGTCTTCAAGAGGCTGGCGTGAGCATCAATTTCTATGCAGGCCCTACCGTAAAATCGCTAAAAAAAGTCTTCGCGGCCGGCGTCCATTTCCCACTTGTCAATGACGTGGCGCAAAAGATAAAAGAAGCGGAGAAATACGGCGTGAAACCGTTGCGTTAGAGCCCTGCATCAGAGCCCCGCGTCATACTCGTAGAACGCGGCCGGGATCGCTTCGATCAGGTCGGTGGCGGTCACGGGAATCTGGCCAAGCTGCGACGCGGAGAGATCGCCTGCCCGCCCGTGAAGGTTGACGGCCACCCGGGCCACCTGCCAGGGATCAAACGGAGGTGTATCGAGAAATTGGGCCCAGAGGGCGGCCATCAGCCCGGTCAAAACGTCGCCCGAGCCGCCGGTCGCCATGCCCGGATTACCGGTCGTGTTCAGCCACGTCCGATCGCCATCGGTGACGCAAGTCCGATGCCCCTTGAGCACGACCGTGATACCGGCTTGCTTGGCCATTTTTACGGCCGCCTCGTTCCGCTGCTCAAGATCCTCCAGCTTCTTGCCGCCAAGCAATCTCGCAAATTCGCCCGGATGGGGCGTGATAATCCGCGGCCCGGCGTGGTTTGCATGAAGCGTTTCGTCCAAGCCGAGTGCGTTCAGGCCATCCGCATCGACAACCATCGGCTGAGAGAGACTCTGCCACAGCTCGCCGACGACCCCCTGAATCGCCTCGCTCTGCCCAAGACCCGGCCCGAGTGCGACGACGGTCGCCTGTTCAGCCTGTTGGATGATCAGCTTGAGCGACGTTTTCCCGATTCGGCCCGCCCCGTCACACGGAAGGGGGACCGTGGTATAAGCAGGGTGAAATGACGCGACCGTTTCAAGACAAACGTCCGGCACTGCCACTCGCACGAGCCCTGCCCCTCCCCGCAGCGCCGCGATCGCCGCCAAGGCCGGAGCTCCGAACATCCCACGAGATCCGCCAACAATCAGTACGGTCCCGAAAGTCCCTTTGTGATCATCTTCGTTTCGTGCCGGCAAACTCGGCAATTTTTCGATCGGCTCGGTCATGTTTTTTCTCGTCGGCTACGTGGCTTCCATAAGAGCCTATCCGCAAACCCTGTTAGCCCGGCCGCCTGCGGCCGGAAATGCCTTTAATTCCCGTCGCAGGCGACGGGGCTAACATTCAATAAAATAAGTAGGTAAGCTCTAAACAGGTTTAGCGGTCGAACTGGTTCGACGTTTTCGATAAGGGGTGAAAACGCCGAAGAAGTCCGACCGCTAAACGATATATACAACAATTTACGTCTGGCGTCTAGAACCGAGCTTCGAGACCGAAGTTCAGGCCTTGGGCCCAGTAATCCGACTCGTTCCAGGAGAACGCCGGGCGGGTGCTGGTAGCAGACGCCGGCGGAATCTGATTCTGGTCAACGGTCGTATCGATCAGGGCACCCGATCGGACTACGTTCGGCCAATAGACGACATGATAGCCAACATGGGCACGTAAATATTTAGTCAGATGATAGCTGATCTCGCCACCAAATTCCGGGATCGCCACAAACTTATTGCGGCTATAGTGGCCGATATTCGAGGGCAATGCCAACAGACCCCCTTCATAGGTAATCGCCGGATCAACCGTGTCGTCGATAATCGTCTGGCCATTGATCCGAGCAACCTGGGTTTGGCGACCCAAGGCAACCTTTGCCAACAGATCGAACGTCCATCGTCCCCGACAAAGTTGGGCCGAAAGACCGAGATCTGCACCGTTGAAGTGGTTTTCCGTCTCGAATTCGTCTCGAATATCGAACGTCGAACCCACCACATACGGCGGATAGTTCTTCACGACCAAATTTTCTTCCACCGTGGTCCATTCATCCAACTGATAATTTCGCCATCCACCAATAAAATCGACTCGCCATGCCCTGGGTCGGATCGCTTGCCACAGTCCACAAGAGTTGAAAGAACAGCTCTCACCGCAACAATCGTCACAACAATCGCCACAGCAATCGTCGCAACAGTCGCCACAACAAGGATCGACGGGACACCAGACCGGTCGGCGATACCAAACGCCAAACGACTGGAAGAATTCCGATTGCTCGGTAGTCACTCGGCCTCGGAGCCGATCGCCGGCAACCTCTTGGGCAGCGTTCAGACCAGTAGCAAAGTCGATGAACGGACGGGCAAGAAACTCGTTACCGGCGGTATAGTCGCCCGTGGAGCTAAAAGTGCGTCCATCCCTCGCTTTTCCAAGAGTGAAGTAGTCGAATTCAACCGACCGGCCACAACAGTCCAACAGTAGACCACCGCTCACCTTAACGCCCGATCGATTGGGATAGTTGATCTCTCCATTTCCGTAGAGGATCTGCGTATAAGGGCTGCCAATGATACCGCTTCCGTTAGAACCATACGAACTGGTCGTCACGAGCGCCGGAACCGTCCCTCCCTTGGTCCACCAGAGCAGATAATCGGC
>JASFHG010000427.1:0-4157 GCA_050123355.1 Planctomycetia bacterium | reverse complement strand
CCGCGGATGGTGTCCGGAGGCAGGATGCATGTCTCTTCGATCGTGTTCCCATTGACCTTGGTGGCGATACCGATCGGAGTACAAGGCGGGCAAGGAGGCAATTTCTCGAACGGAATATTGATTTTCATTTCTTCGGGCAACTGTTCGAGGATCCAATTGACAAACTCGACCGTCCCGTTTGGACTCCAGTAGAAGAACCACTGGGCATCCTTCGGGAGCATGGCCGTCACCTTCTTCACACCGGCGTCCTCGGCCAGCGAGCCACTCTTCGATTTGACAACTTCGATCACCTTCTTGAGGTTTTCTTCACTGCCGACCGCCGTGACGACGACCGTATCGTTCACCTTGGCGATATAAGTGACAAACTTCATCCCTTCACCGTAGAACTTCTCCAGGAAATCCTTGGCGGGAGCGAGTTCGGGCATGTTGGTCATCCCGGACAGATCGGCCGTCACGACCAGCGTCTTATAGCCATCGATGGTCTTCTCTTTGACGTCCATCTTCATCGGCATCTTGGATTCGGGGTCATTGAGAAGCTTGTTGGTCATCTCCACTTGCTTCTTGTAGTTGGTGAAATAGCTATCGGCGTTTTTCACCCATATTGCCGCAGTAACACTATCGATCATAGCCGCTTCCTTGGAGCTCGGCACTCCCATCATGAAGCTTTGAGCAACAACGTCTTTCATCGAGTCGACCGACGCTTGGATCATCTTTTTATTTTGCTCTGCATTGAAACCCAGCGGCGTGCTACCCATCTCTTGGGCAAACGTAATGAGCGCCGAGACCAGCTTTTGCGGCACCGGACCGCCGGCAGCCAGCACGAACGAATCGTTAGGCAAAACCGCCATCGGGTTGGTGGAGAGCGCTTTCGTGTTGCCCATCGTCTTGGCCAAGTCGCTACCCGGTTTCATGTCGCATCGGGCCGCGATCTGAATCGCACCCTCGCCGACCTTCGAAAAACCGATCCCCATCTGGTCCGTGTTGTCGCGGATCGCCTTCAGCAACGTCACGTAGAGTTTCAGCGTCTTTTTGATCTGGTCCAGTTGAGGAGAGCTGCTTTGGAATTGCTCGAACGATTCGAAGGTCCCTTCGAGCGACTCGATCCCTTCTTTCAGGAAATCGTGCAGCCCGTAGTTCGTCAAGACGCCATAGACGACCTTGTCCTTGGTCCAATCGCTCCACGCCTTCATCTCGGCGCTGATGTCGGACTTCGCGGCGAGGAACGCTTCGAGCTCTTCTTGCTGATGCGCTTGAGCCACGACGGCATACTTGCCCTTCGAGGCGATCAACACGTTGTTATTGCCGATCGTGATCTCTTTGATCGTCTTGGTTACTTCTTCCGGCTCGAACTGAGCGAGCAGCTTTTCGAAATCGGTCACCGGCAGGAGGACGAACATCGGAGGGCTCGGGGAGTCGGTCTCTGTTCCTTGATAAAACACGACCGCCATGTCACCCTTCTTGTCCAAGGCCATATCCAGGCCGGTCGCCTTTTTGAACATCAACGACGGTGTGGGAAGCGGGACCTGGGTCGCCTTGCTCAACTCGGTGCAAACCTGATCGGCATTATCCAAGCCGTTGACAACCGCAAACGCGATCGATTCCTTCGGGATTACTTTTAAAACAGCATCGCCTGCAAAAGCGGGAGCGGCCAAGAGTGCGGCGGCACAAAACGTCGCCACCAGCAGTCGAACAAAAGTCTTGGGTCTGGTCATTTCAATTTATCTCCTAAAAGTAAAAGGGAAAAAAGCGAGATTTATCTCACGCTCAATATAACGAAAATCGATCCCATACGTCAATGAGACCTTGGACGACGTGAGCAATATGCAAGTATAGGTTACCAACCCCTTATTCGATCTTGCCCGCAAAATCTTTAAAAGACGAAACACCCCATGATTTAGGGGATCCATTGCAACCATAGGAAAGGTCGACTTTTTGCGCCATAAAAAACAATGACTGACCGGCCATATATCGATTTCCCCGACCGCCACGATCCTATATAATGAATTTCAAGCTCAACCGACTTCCCGCCAAACCACGGTTTTGTTTCACCAAAAAAATCTCTTTCACTTCCCCACCTTCCTCCTGCCCACGAATCGACCGATGAAACACTCCATCTTCCTCACGACCCTCTTGCTGGTCCTCGTTGTCATGATGACCATGCTCACCAATCCGGCCACCGCGCAACAAAACTCGAACCGCTCGCTGCCGGGCCTCGCAAAAAAACACCCCCGCCTCTTCCTCACGCCCAAGCGACTCAAGGCGATCGAAAAAGAGGCGAAGTCCGACGCCACGCTCGCGAAGCTGATCGAGCTGACCAAACAGAACGCCGAAAAAATGCTCACCGAGCCGGTTGTCGAGTACAAGATCCCCGACGGGAAACGGCTCCTGGGCCAATCGCGCAAGGCCATCTACCGGATCTGGGCGTTGGCATTGACCTACCGGCTGACCGAAGACCGTCGTTTCCTCGACGCGGCCGTCAAGGAAATGCTGACCGTCGCGAAGTTCAAGGACTGGAACCCGTCGCACTTCCTCGATACGGCCGAGATGACCGCGGCCGTGGCGGTCGGCTACGACTGGCTCCATGACGCGATGGATCCGAAGGACCGGCAGACCATCCGCGAGGCGATCGTGCGGCTCGGTCTGGAGCCGGGCCTGAAATCGTTCGAAACGAAACATTGGTGGACAACCACCACTAGCAATTGGAACCAAGTCTGCAACGGTGGCATGATCCTCGGCTCGCTGGCGGTCGGCGACGAAGAGCCGGAGCTGGCCGGCCGGATGTTGAACCTCTGCTACAAATCGATCCCGGCCGGTTTGAAGGCCTACCAACCCGACGGAGCCTATCCCGAAGGGCCCAGCTACTGGGGTTATGGGACCAACTACACGGTCCTGACGATGCTCGCGCTCGACTCGGCGATGGGCAACGACTTCAACATCCACCAATCGCCCGGCCTGGCGTCGACCGCCACCTACCGGATCCACATGGAAGGTCCGTTCCGCTTCCTGTTCAACTATGCCGACGGCAGCCCGATCAACTCGCCCGACTTTGGGGTCCTCGGGCTGGCCTATATCTATAACCAGCCAAACATCGCCCAGATCCACATGGCCACGCTCGAGGACCACTATCGTCTCAAAGCCGAAAAGATGCGGCGGCCCAAGCAACGGTTCTTCCCGCTCCACGTCATTTACTACCCCGAATGCAAAAAGCTGCTGAAACGGCCGACGAAGCCGCTCCCGCTGGACGCCTGCTTCCGAGGTAAGCAAGATGTCGTTACGATGCGCGGGAAATGGAACGATCGCGACGCGACTTTCCTCGCGATCAAAGGGGGCGACAACCAAGCCAACCACGGCCACCTCGACATCGGCTCGTTCGTCCTCGACGCCGGCGGGCGATGGGCCTCGGACCTCGGTGCCGACAACTACAACATGCCCGGCTACTTCGATAGAAAAAACCGCCGCTGGACCTACTATCGGATGACGAACAAGAGTCACAACACGCTCGTGATCGGCGACCGGCTCCAAAACATCAAGGCGGTCGCGCGCGTCACCGACTTCCGCTCGACGCCGAAAATGGCCACCGCGACCATCGACATGAGCGACGCCTATAAAGGTCAAGCCGACTCGGTCTTCCGCACGGCCACGCTCCTGGACCGTAAGCGCGTCGTGATCGAAGACACCGTCACCGCCCCGACCGCCGAGGTCCGCTGGGGCATGGTCACCTACGCCCAGATCACGCTCGATGGCTCGAAAGCCACTCTGAAACGGGGCAAAAGCACCATGCAGGTCGAGATCCTCTCCCCGAAAGGTGCCCAGTTCCAAATCCTCTCGACCAAGCCGAACAATCCAAACAACCCCAAGGAAAACCCCAACAAAAAAACCCGCATGCTCGCCTTCACCGTCAAACCCGACGGCAAAAAACCACTCACGCTCAAAGTCGCCTTCACCCCCGAGTAGTCCCGATCGCGGATCGAAAGCAGTTTTGGAGTGCGGTGACTTGTACCGCTTTGGATTTCAAAAGGCGTTTTTTGCGTATCTTTTAGCCGTCGAGCTTGCTCGTCGATGAAAATGGGCACCAAACGACGAGCAAGCTCGACGGCTAAGGGACAAAGGGATTCGTAACCGTGGTTTGAGAACGAAAGCGGTGACAAGTCACCGCA
>JASFHG010000426.1:0-4165 GCA_050123355.1 Planctomycetia bacterium | reverse complement strand
GTGATCTCGCTGTCGGGGATGGCCCAGAGCCGTCCGTCACGACCGAGCAGATGGGTTTTACCCCCGACACGCCCGACGACGGTCCCCTCGACCGTCTTGCCCTCGAACATGACCGCATACATCGCGGCCTCGCCGGTCGAGACGTATAACGCTAGAACAACCAGAGTCAAAAAGCCAATTTTACAAAATGTTTTTTTCATGGTACTGTTGTTACCGTTCATGAGTGTCGACGTTTTTGGCCGGTTTCCGTTCACGCCAAAATCGTGGTCCTCGTCATTTAATCTTGTAAACGTTGGTTCCTGGCAATTTCCTTACGCAAACGCTCTTCATCCGTGGTCTCATAGCGGAAGAACGAGAAACTGATCAAAATACTCGCAAAGATCAAGCCGGCGACCGTGACCAACCGCCAGTCGTAGCACTTGCCGCCGTCCCAATGGACGAAATAGTACACAAACTCGTTAAGCACGATGACGAACCCTTTTGCGATCGGGTTCTCCCAAGCCGCCGCGCCGCCGAGAACCGTAAAGTTGTTGGCCGCTTCTTCCTGGAGTCGATTGAAACACATGCCCAGGGTGTTATGCGTCACGTGATAAACGATCGGCACGAGCAGGTTGCCCGACTGGACTGCCAGATAACCGACCACCAGCCCGATGACCGCCGTAATGATCGATTGCTGAAGGATCCCGTGCGTCACGCCGAACAGGATCGCCGTCATCGCGATCGCCCGCCACTTCGAACCGGTATGCCGGAAGCCGGAAAGGATGAAGCCGCGGAACGCGATCTCCTCGCAAATAGCCGGCAACACCGCAAAGAACAGGAGGATCGTGCCCAAGCTGGTGGCACCTTCGAACATTTTTTCAAACGCCGGAATGTCGGGCATCGGGTACAATTCAAGCACGAAATACTGGAACGCGATCACCAGCGGATGACCGAAAACGGCCAGCCCGAAGGCCATCAACAACATGGTCGGCAGCTTCTTGGATCGCCACGCGTCGCGACCCAGCAGCAACGTCTTGGCCCTCGCGGTGGTAAAGACCATCGTCATCAAGAGCGCCGGTGCAAGGATCACCCCGATCTGGATGATAAGGATCATCCGGATGGTGTCGTCGAAGCAGGTCGGGTCTTGCATCATCGCCCCGACGAAGAATCGGAGCACGAGGATAAGGGTCCCGGCCAAAGCGGCCGCGGCGACGGTCGGCGTCGGGTGTCGATCCTTGAAAAGGTGACGCACCCAGAGTGCCAGGTCGAGCCGCTCGCTCTCGCGGAAGAGGACCCCTTCATGCTGGAACTGGTCGACCGCCCAACGGATGGCGAACAGGCAGCAAAACGCGGTCACGATGATCACGGGCGCGGCGAACTTCAGCGCAATCAAGTACTGGCCTTCGATCAAAACGCGAAGGATCAGGCAGATGTTGGTAATCGGGATCAGGCTGGTGCCGAGGTTCAACTCGACACTCGGTGCCATCGGCAGCACGGCCAGCGGCAGCACGATCAAAAGGACCGGTACCAGATAGTACTGCCCTTCCTTCGAGCTCTTTGCAAAGGCGGCCAACGCGACACAGACGGCACTGAACAGGGCGGCGACCGGGATCAAAATCGGCAGGAGCCAGATGATCGCCAGCCACGGGGGCGAGCCGACTTTAGCACCGATCATCGGTATTTTGGAAATCATCAGCCAGCCGGTCACGCCGATGCTCGCCAGATTCAAAATGGCCGTCATGATACTGAAAACCATCACCGTCCCGAGCTTGCCGAGGACGATCTCGCTACGCTGGGCCGGCGAACAGAGCAGCGTTTCGAGCGTGCCTCGCTCTTTCTCGCCCGCACACAGGTCGATCGCCGGATAAAACGCGCCGGTCAACGCCCAAAGCACGAGCATCAACGGGAGCAGCTTGGCCCAAATCGCGATGCCCGACTTCCCTTCCCTCACGGCCAGATCGTCGCTCAGGACGCGGAACGGTTCTGTCACGTTGGTCGGCAGCCCGGCGTCCTTCAGATTTTTTCGCCCGACGGCAGGCACCCATAAGGACTCGATCACCCATTTCACGCGTTCGTAGGTAATACGGGACCGTTCGTTGGTGGTCGTGTAAATGATGGACGGCTGCGGGACTTTGATCTTGCCCTTCTTTGCCTCAGGCTTGCCCTGTTTTTGATAGGCGTCGCGAAATCGCTCGAGCTGGGCCGCAAAATCGGGTGCGAAACAGACCGCCGCATCGAATTTGCCCGAGTGGACCATTTCCCTGGCGTACTCGACTTGGTCGACATCCTTATCCTTCGGGGCGTTTGCCCAATCCTCCCAGAAAGTCAAGTCGCGCAGCTTCGACTGCTTAAGGCGATCTTTTTCTTCCTTATCGGGGAAAAGGTCCGGCGAGAAGAGTTTCTGATAGGTGTCAGGCTTCAGCTTGATGTCACCGTCGGTCGGCTCCAATTCTTTCGCCACGATAAAGAGCGGGACCACACCTTTGTCATTTTTCTCCTGGAGCATCTGTCGGCCGCCGACCACGAGGATCTTCGTCGGCTGCTCCTGCATGAATTGGGCCATCTGGAACATGCTCATGCCGAGCAGCGGGTAGAGCAAGATCGGCAGGATCGCGATGATGAACAGCGTCCGCCGGTCGCGGAGTTGGTCGCGGACCTCGCGGAGGAAAATATGTTTGGCGTTGCGGAGGTTCATGAGGCGTCCTCCGTCTTCTCGTTCGCTTTGGCTTCCAAATCGGCGTCATGCTGCATGATCAACTGGAAGAAGAGCTCCTCGAGGTCATGTTCCTTGTGCAGGGCACGCAGCTCGGGAAGCGTTCCCTCGGCCAGGATCTTGCCGCGATGTATGATCGCGACCCGATCGCACAGCTTCTCGACCTCGCTCATGATGTGGGTCGAAAAAAGGACGCACTTCCCTTGGTCCCGCAGCTCGGCGACCGTCTTCAGCAGCGCTCGGGCAACGAGCACGTCGAGCCCGGCGGTCGCTTCGTCGAAGATCACGACGGGTGGGTCGTGGATCAAGGCCCGGGCGATCGAGACCTTCTGCTTCATACCGGTGGACATTTTTCCACCAAGCACCTCGCGGATCTCGTTCATCTGGAGCCGGTCGAAGAGCGTTTCCATTCGCGGGCGAAGTTCCTGATCCTCGATGCCGTGGAGCCGACCGAAAAACTCGACCATCTCCCAGGCGGTCATCCGATCGTAGATGCCGGTGTTGGCCGACATGAACCCGATGTGGCGGCGCACCTGATCGGCCTGGGTGAGCACGTCGTAGCCACAGACGGTCGCCCGCCCGCCGGTCGGTTGCAGCACCGTGCTGAGCATTCGAAGTGTGGTCGTCTTCCCCGCCCCGTTCGGTCCGAGCAGGCCGTAGATCTCGCCCGGGCGCGCGGAAAAGCGGATCCGGTCCACGGCGGTAAACTGTCCGCACCGCAGATCGGCATACTGTTTCACTAGTTCATCAACTACTATCATCCGGTCCTTCCAAAGGTGTATTTCGTGGGGAGAAAGCCCACTAGAAAAGTTAGCTCATTCGGGGCGGAAAGACAACATAAAGACCCGCTATCGTGGAGGTAAGAAGCAAACGGCTGTGCCGAGGTTAGTGATAATCGGCATTAGGGGGAATTTGAGGGTTGTGGCGCAGGAGGGCGTTCAGTTATTTCTGCTTTTTCTCTTCTCCACCCAAGCCAAGCTGGCCGAACCAGTTGACTTGTTTGTTTCCTTTCGGATCGACGGCACGATGCTTCTCTTCTATATTGGCCGCCTCTTTCCTCTTGGCCTCGTCGAGCACCTCTTGCATGTTCTCCCTGGAAAGTCCCAGCGCGGCGAGCACTTCGTCCATTTGGGATCGCTCTCGGGCCACCTTTGCTCGTTCGAGAGAGATTTCGATTTCGGCCTTCTTGAGCTTGTCGTGCAGCTCGTCTTGGAGCCGTTTCAAGTTTTCCCGCTCCTCGACGATAAGCTCGTCCTGGTTGAACGCTTCCTCAAAGGCACCGATACCGACCGACAAATTGCCCACCTGGGAACTTTGGCTTTGGAGGAGGGTCTGAAGTTCTTCGATCTCTTGAATCTTGATCTGGACGATGCGGTCCGTCTGATCGATGATGTCTTCGAGCTTCATCCGCTCTTGCTTGAGTTCCGCTTGCTCCTGGAGCGACATGCCCTCTTCTTCCTGGAAGTCGGACTC
>JASFHG010000425.1:0-4171 GCA_050123355.1 Planctomycetia bacterium | reverse complement strand
CATTCAGGCCGGCGTTGATCAGTTGATACGCTGCCGGATTGGTCACGCTATGCGGCACGGTCGGACCGTCATCGAGCACCGCTTCGCTGAACTGCAGGTGGATTTCGGTAAGCGAACCGGTCACCAATTCCGACGGTACCGGATCGACAAACGTGACGGTCGGTCCGGTTACGTCGCTGCTAAGCGGTGTAAGGACTCCATCGGAACCGTAGAGCGTTACGACGACATCCTCGATCTCATCGCCTGCCGTCAGAGGCCCGGTCGCCACGGCCAACGCTCCCGTCCCATAACCGGCAACGTCGATCTCCGAGCGGACATAGCCACCAAGACCATCGCCGTTGAAAACATACAACTTGTCGGCACCTCCATCGGCAACGACGATATCGAGGTTCCCATCCCCGTCAACATCCCCCAAACTCAATCCGGCCGCTCCGACAAAAGGCCCATCCAACACACCCGAGGCAGGCGACATCGTGTCGGCCAGGATCGTGTCGGGACTGATCCGTACATTGTCGATCGTTGCCGTCGAAGAATCGCCCGGCGGGTTGCCCACCAGGTCGATGTAAAGCGTCACTTCCGTGCCAGGCGTCAAACTGGAAATGTCGACCGAAATGGTCGTGCCATCGAACGTCACACCGGAAGCCAACGAGACCACTCCGTTCGGGTTGGCGTTGAAAAACGACGTTGCATCGGGATGGAACGTATTGACCACCGAGTCCATATTCGCGCCGAGCAGCGAAATTTCCAACGCGTCGGGGATCCCGCCAGCCGGATCTTCCAAACCCAAACTCACCACATCCAGCGAGAGTGTTTCAGGTGTTGGAGGAACGACGAACGTCTGCTTGAGCGTCGTCAAAAACGAACCGTTTTCTGTAAGCTGTGCCACGCCGCCCAACGCATTGACCGTCCCCGGCAACTCGCCCGGTGCCTGACCGACGATTTCCGTCTCCCAGCCTGTCAGTCCTGAAGAAAAATCACCATTCGCGATCGGACTGGAGGTTAATGCATCGTCATCGCCGAGCAACATCGTCACCTGATCCGTACCGCTGACGACCAGATCCAAATCACCGTCATAATCGAAATCCTCTGCAGCCAGATCCTTAATGCTGCCCAAACCGGTCTGTGAAAGCTCACTGCGCAGTGTCAAACCACCGTCGGCCGTCCCTTCAAAAAATGTGACCGTTCCATCAGCATGTCCCACCGCCACGTCGGGCAAGGCGTCGCCAAGAAAATTACCGACCGCCACGGTGACCGGCTCATCGGCACCACTCGCATAGCGGATCGGCGCGGCAAGTGTACCATCGCCATTGCCCAAAAGTACTAACATTTCATCTGTCCCGGGCGAGATACTCACCAAATCGGTCGCCGCGTCGTTGTTCAAAAGGGTGGCTGCCATCCCGACCGGTCGACCATCCGAGGTTGCCCATGTTCCGGGCGTATCGGCCGCAATCGTTTGCGATAAATTGAAACCGGCGTTACCGTCTCCCATAAAGATATGAATTCCGTCACCGTTTTGGACCAGCAAATCGAGAGGTGCGTCGCCATCAACTCGAGCAAGTGTAAAACCGTCTGCCGAACCGATTCCCAAATCGGTTGTCGAAACGTTGTTCCACGTATCATCGCCGCCGTTCAGTGCGACGGTCATATCGCCGCCCGATCCCAACACGAGCATGTCGGCTGTCGCATCGTTATTTAAAGGTGCGATATAAACATCCAACGGCTCATCCACCGTCGAGAGAAATTTGTCTGGGAGAGCCCCGACAGACAACATAAGGCGATCTTCAAGCTGTTCCAGTAAAGAATTGCGGCCGGTAAGCGCATTGTACCGCTTTTTTTGATTCCTCTTTCTAGACCGCTTGCCAAACAGACTGCCTTTGCGATAACCGAACATAGCATTGCCCTTCAATCGTGATGGATTGCTTTAAAAATTGTCTCGAACCAAAATGTAAAGAAAGAAAGAAAGCTTATAGCCATGGCCATATAAATTGAACTTTGCCAAGCTTGCCATCAAATGAGGTGGTAGAAAAAGCTTCCTGAAATAAGGACTTTTCACGATAAGCCACTGTTTTTATGCCATTTTCGGTTGCAAGTTCAAATTATTTTGCCATAGCAATAAATTTCTGGTGAGGCATTCAGATACCCCCCACCTAGAGACCGTATTGTGCAGATCTCAGGTGGCCATTTGGCAGAATGTAGCGATTGCACAAAAAAATGTCAACCTTTTTAAGAATATTTTTTTTAAAAACGCTGTAACTTGATGTTCATTCGCACAATATAAGTTTGTACGTATTTCATGGTATCCCAAAATGATAGAAATGGTGATGATTTGGTTTCTATTGGAAAAACATTCTGATCGGAATTATGATCTATGTAGTAAAACCAATCCAAAGACCATTTATTGATCTTAGCATTAGTAGCATTAGTAGTGAGCCCTTCCATCGCCGGAAATCTAGCAAAATCCGGCCGGTACGGCCGCATTTTGCGGTAACGCAAGGATCATTTAAAATGCAAACATCAATAAGTTGCGATTTTTCAGACCATACGTATTCCTATTCCCTAGGCACGTCCAGTTGCCCCGTATTGTAGCGCTGCACAAAAATAAAATCAACGATTTTGCCAAAAAAATTAGTACAGATTACCTAAAATAAAAAGAGCTTTAAGGAATAGTTCGCTGCAGAGTTATTAAATTACCCCCCGGCCGGGATTGGTATGCCAAAGGTATGCGATTGCATGGGAGGCTATGTTTATAATGCGTTTAAAATCTGTTGCGCATCAATTACGTGCATACTATAATGGTCTGGGAAAACCGGTCACAGGGATAAGATGGATTCGCAGAAAGTCCGATAAGGACATTCGGAAGCAAATTTAAACGGTGGTAAGTAGAAATCGCCATCCCAGGGTATTTATTGACTCATGTATTTTTAAAGGAAGGGTTTATGTTTGAATGGGAAGCTTTGTGTTTTGGATGAAAGCGGCGAGCAAGTCGGGGCGACGATGGAGGTTATTGAGATGATCGGTGAGCGTTTCACGCAAATCGTGGGTGTCGATGGGAGCGAAATTACACAGACGGGCGTACTTCGTATGGCCCCAGACACCCTCGTCGGGATTGAGGTCCGGAGCGTACGTGGGCAATTTCTCGGTTACGATGCGACGGTGCGTTCGCAAAAATTCTTGCACCAGCTTGGCCCGATTGTGGACACGACTAGCCGACGACTCGTATACTACCCTCGCGTCTGTCGGTTTACTCCGACACCGTTGTGTCAAAATATCTTCGATTGCTGAGACACGACGGTTTGAACGCTAATGGGGCGCGGTGCGCATAGTGGCGATAGGTAACTCCACCGACCGAATGGCCGAGGATTTCGATTGACGACTCCGGGAAATGCTCATCGTAGCAAGTAGCACATGTTTTGCGGAGGTCCTTGAGTAGCCAGGGTTTCTCTTCGCCCGTCTCAATGTCGGTCTTGGGCTTGATGTGGACCAACTCGCAGAGCTGCTGAAAACGGCTATTGGGGCGGGAGCCACCACCGAGGAAAACTGAAGCTTCAGGACGCGGATTGTCCGGCATGATGCTCTTGATGTGTGCGTGAACGACGCGATTCATCGGTCGATAAAAGGTCTTGCCGGTCTTAACCCTGCGATAGAAGATCCATCCCCAACGATACAAAACCACCGACGGCTGAGCACAAGATGTGTTGAAATGCTACGGTGATCGCTGCTGCCGAACAGCCGCTTGTCGGACCGAGCATCCTGCTGGATGGTCCCATCGCTCGCCGAATTTCGATGATGTAATATTTCCAGAGGGGGCAGTAGCGGGCGAATTGACCCGACGGGTGCAATGCAAGCATCTTCATAGCAAAAGACATCACAAGAAACACCACAAGGAAGCCCACGACAAACCAAAGCCACAAGCGTCGCTTGGAAGCCGGTTTCTCTTCGGTTGTCTCGTTCTGCCTATCGTCAATCTTCATTTCGTTTTGGAGCCGTTTCGTTATCCTGCGGCACCGAATGTACAAGGAGAATCGTCGTTATCTGCTTCGGTCGTGAACACCAATGCACAAGGTACGAGCGTCGGATTTGGTGGCGTTGTCAGGTCTTCTTCACCAACGACCCTAGTTCTAGAAGATAAGTTAAACCAGCTTCCGACTTCATTGCCTCAACACTCTGTAAG
>JASFHG010000424.1:0-4173 GCA_050123355.1 Planctomycetia bacterium | reverse complement strand
GCTGATTAATGCCAATTTTGCTCTTCTCATGATACCATCCTCCTTTTTGCTAATTATGGAAATAAGTCCAGTTCAAACGTCTCTATAGGCTATTTACTCCTTTTTCGCAATACGAAAAATCCTGCCAGCATGGCCAGCAGCAATGCAACGGTGCTCGGTTCGGGCACGGCCGTTCCGGTGACGGCGTAGCTGCTGAACGAGTCGACGAGGAAATTGGCGTAGGTGCCGTCGAAGGTGAGGCAGGAGTAGTCCGGCAGTTCATATTCGGCCCAGCCGGTTCCGTCATGGTGCCAAACGGTGAGGTTTTCCCACTTGCCGTTGATCGCCATCGAAAGATAGGCGAACTCGCCTTCGGCCAAGTCGGTCGAGATGTCCCAGCTATTGACGATCCCTTCTCCCTGATCGAGTAGTGCGGCCAACTCGCCTTGGAGGGTCGAGTCGGTCGGCGAGGCCGTGAGCGAGATGGTCGTGTCGCCTTCGGTTGTGGTGGAGTTCGGATTGAAGCTGATGCCCAGGAGCGTTTGCGTGCTTCCGACCGGCGAGACCTGGAACCGCTGTTGTTGAGTCAGATTGATTTCGTCGGCCACGCCCGGATGGCCGGTTACTTTTTCCGAAAGGAGGAAGCGGTCGAAAAAGTCATGCCAAATTCCCCCAAAGGTCTGGCGGGTTCCGGTGCCGTCCCAAGTGGTAGCGGTAACGGGGGTATACCCAAAGCCATTGTTCGTGATGGCGGTCCCTGCCAGATAGCGGACGGTTCCGTTGTTGGTCAAGGTTCCGTCGATCGTGTAACTGCTTCCGTCCCCGACCGTGATCGAGAGGACCGAGCCTTCTTCGACGACCGTATCGGTGGACGTGAAATTTGCGCCACCAGAAACATGTACGAATCCGTAACCTTTCCAGCCGTTGCCGAGATACAAAGTCCGAGAAGTGTTGTTCCACGACGACCCGGCCCCATCGAGGACGGCGACGCCGATTGACCCGTAGTCGCCACCGAGTTCGTTGTCGTAGGATTGGGTTGTTGTCGTGGTCAGCGCTCCGCCATTGGTGACGTAGAGCATTCCGCCACCACCGATACCAAGTGGGCCGTTGCAAGTCCAAGAGGAGCCTTGGCCATCGATAATTACTTTCGATTCTTGTTGCGGCCGACCAGAAATACAATTAAAGTGTGTGTTGGCAGAGGAGGTTCCGCTGACCAGGGTTCCGCCGTTGGTGATATGGAGGTTGCCGTAACCATAACCGGCTCCGACCTTGATGCCGCTTGCCGCGTTATAAGTGGATCCTGCCCCATCGATTGTCACCAAGCCGGAGCTTCCGGTCTTGGTTCCGATATAGAACCCGCCTGCGTTGATCACACCCTCGTTGCGGATTTCCAATGTTCCGCTTCCGGATTCACCGACAGTGATCATTGTAGTTCCGTTTTCGATTTTCGAGCCGGGACCCTCGACCAGGACCGATCCGGAAGAGCCTTCATAGTATCCGATGTGCGTCAAGCCTCGAACGGTGCCCCCGTTGGTAACCGTCAGGTGTCCTTCTCCATAATAGCCGGCGGCGAAGATTCTTGTGCCGTACCCTGGCGGCAAGTCTGCCGTGCCGTCCCACGTTGAACCGGTGCCGGTGATGGTTGCGGTTCCTAAGGCCCCGTTACGATACCCGAGGAAACCGCCGGGGGTAGTGACAGAGACGCCCTCGGCGATGGTCAAGGAGGCGTTTTCCTTGTAACCTGCTCCGAACAACCCGATATCGTTGGTGTTGGTAAGGTCCAGGTTGATCGTAACGTTTTGGTTGGCGTATTTGTTTACCGTGATCGCTTGATTGAGGCCGTGATTTTGGTCGTATTGGATGTCGACGTCGCTGATCCAGCCTTTCGTATTGATCGTTCCGTTACCGGTCAATTCGGCCGCCGCGACATGGATATTTGTGGTATTGAGCGTTCCGTTGTCAAAGTGGATGGTGCCGGTCGCACCCTCTTCCCTGGCGACATAAACTCCATTGCCGACGTTGACGACGCCACCGTTCTGGATGTTCAGGGTGCCGTTGCCGTCATAGCCGACATAGAGGGAGTAATACTGGGTGTTTAAGGAGGAGCCGGTTCCGTCGACCGTCATGACCCCTTCGGATTCTTGCGGTCCGGCGTAAGGCAAGATTCCGATCCAGCAATCATGGCCGGTGGTGTTGAGAGTGCCGCCGTTGGTGATGTTGGCAGTCCCTTTGACTATGCTGAACCCATACGTGTTCAGGGTGGAGCCGGTGCCGCTAATTTCCAAAAGGCCGTTTCCGCCAGTCATGCGAGAGTAGTAATGACCGGTGTCGACGGTTCCTCGATTTAGAATGTGAAACGTTCCGTTATCTTGAACGTAGACATCGCTGCTGAATTGGATTTCGGAACCCTGGCCGCTGACCGTGAGGCTGCTGTTCGGGCCATTCCCGCCGATATGGTTGGTGTTGGAGGAATGAGTGTCTTGGAGGATCTTCGCGCCGTTGATGAGCGTCAAAGAGCCGGTGCCGTCGCTGCCGACCTGGAGGGAACTTGCGATATGCATGGTCGAGCCATCGATTGTGGCGGTGCCACTGAAGCCACTGCTGTAGCCGACGTGAAATTCCTCAGCGTAAAGGGTCAATCCGCTTTGAACGGCCAGCGAACCGTTGCCCCGGTAGCCGATCGCCAGCGTTTGAGGATCGGTCGGGGAGGACATGTCGAGATTGACCGTGATGTTTTGGTTCGCGTTTTGGTTGAAGGCAAACGTGGCGACGCCGCCTTCGGCCGATTCGAAGACGATGTCGGCCCCGCAGCCGACCCCCCGGGTGTTGATCGTACCGATCCCGGACAGGTCGTCGGCCCCGGTCCAGAGCATGGCGGTGTTGAGCGTTCCGCCATTGACTCCGAATTGGATGGTGCCGTTGGAGGTATCCTTTTCGGCAACGGACGTGGCACCACCGACGGTGACCGTGCCGCCGTTGGAAATGTTGAGGATGCCATTCCCCGCACTATAGGCACCGTCACCTCCGACATAAAGATCACCACTGATGTTCCAGTTCGACTGACTGCCATCGACATTGGCCTGTCCGGAGCCGCCAGAAGAATTGGAAGCACCGATATGGACTTCTCCATGGTTGGCGGTTCCGCCGTTGGTGATGTGGAGCGTTCCCGTCCCGTTTTTTCCGAAGGAGATTTCTCTTCCGGTCCAAGACGAGTTGGTGCCATCGACGGTGACCATGCCAACGCCGGTATCGCTTTCGCCGAGCGAGCAATCGTCCGTTTCGAACGTTCCGCCATTGGTGATTTCGACCGTCCCTTGGCCTTGATAACCGATTTTGAAGTCACCGGTCAGGCTCAAGGTGGAGTTGGTGCCGTCGATGGTGACGAGGCCTACGCTTCCGACATATTCCCCGATGTCGCCACCGCTATAATAGCCACCGCCCGTCACGGTTCCTCCGCCGGAGATATTCAAGGTACCGTTTCCTTTGGAGCCGACCGTGATATACGCGTTGAGTGTGGAGCCCGATTCGATATTCACGGTGCCCGTCGTGCCGGTCTTTCCTGCGATATGACATATTCCCAGTTCGAGGACCAGGCCATCTCGGAGCGTGAGGAAGCTGGTTCCTTCGTAACCGACCCAAAGTTCCGCTTCTTCCAGGGCCGTCGGATCACTCATGTCCCAGTTGACCGTCACGTTTTGATTCGGCAGGCTGTTGTAGATTTGTTGGGCGATCAGGCCTGTGCTGTTGTCGAAGGTGACGTCGAAGTCGCTGGACAAAAGGTGCGTGTTGATCGTCCCTGTTCCTTGGAGTTGGCTTGGAGCCACATTAATAGAGCCTGTATTCAAGGTGCCTCCGTTGGTGCCAAAATTAATGAGGAAGGTGCCTCCGGGTTCGATCGTTGTGTTACCGCCCACTGTCATCGTGGCACCGTTTAGGATATTCAAAGTGGTGGTTCCGGAGTTCGCGATTATGAAATCTTGATCGCAATTCCACTGGGAGCCGATACCATCGACCGTTGCCGAACAAATCTCGCCTGGTAAGAGGCCCCCGAAACTGCTGGCCATTGTATTGACGATACCACCGTCGGTGATTTCCAGAGTGGCCGTTCCTGCGCCCGTACCATTCGTGCTCGTGATTTGCAGGTCGTTAATTCCTCCGCCACCGACAGCGAAAAATGCCGCGTTCAACGTTGCC
>JASFHG010000423.1:0-4184 GCA_050123355.1 Planctomycetia bacterium | reverse complement strand
AAAGCGGCGGATGAATCCGCGACCGCTAACAAACTCACCGAACACCGAAAACTAAATTAACATGATTCGAACTCGATTTGCTCCCTCTCCGACCGGATACCTTCACATTGGCGGCGTCCGCACCGCCCTGTTCTGCTGGCTCTTTTCAAGAAGCAACGATGGCAAGTTCATCCTGCGGATCGACGATACCGACCAGCAACGAAACCTCGACGAAGCGCTCGCCCCGATCCTCGACGGGCTGAAATGGCTCGGCGTCGATTGGGACGAAGGGCCGGGCGCCGAGGGTGATTTCGGGCCGTACTATCAGTCGCAACGTGCCGATTTGTATCAAGCGGCCGCCGAAAAACTGCTCGCCTCGGGCCACGCCTATCGCGACTATGCCACGACCGAAGAGATCCAAGCCGAGCGGGAAGCCGCCCAGGCCGAGAAACGTGACTTCGTCTATAGCCGACGCTGGATGGCCGAAACGCCCGAGCAGCAAGCGGCGTTCGAGGCCGAGGGTCGCCAAGCGGTCGTCCGCCTGAAGATGCCGCGCGAAGGAAAGCTCGTGATCGACGACCTGATCCGCGGAAAAGTCGAGTTCGAGTGGGCTCGCGAGCAGGACCACGTGATCCAGCGTGCCGACGGGTCGTGCCTCTACCACTTGGCGAGTGTCGTCGACGACCATGCGATGGAGATCTCGCATGTTATCCGTGCCGAAGAGCACCTGTCGAACACGCCACGCCAAATTTTCATCGCCCAGTCGCTCGGCTACGAGCTGCCGCGATACGCCCACCTGCCGTTTGTCGCCGAGCCGGGGAGCAAGAACAAGCTGAGCAAGCGGAAACTGGCCAAGTACCTCAAAAACCGCGACTTCGCCAAGCTCGTTGCGCGTGGTGAGGAGATCGCACGAGCGATTCATCTGGAAACCTCGCCCGAGGAGTTCAACCCGGTGATTGTCGATTTCTATCGCGAGATCGGGTTCCTGCCGGACGCGATCGTCAACTACCTGGCCCTGCTCGGCTGGTCGTTGGACGACAAAACCGAGCACTTCAAGCCGGCCGAGCTGATCGAGCACTTCTCGCTCGAACGGGTGAACAAGGCGGCCGCCAGCTTCGACTCGAAAAAGCTCGAAGCGTTCCAGGCCCGTCACATGCAGGAGCTGCCGATCGACGAGAAGGTCGCGATGACGATGCCCTACCTGGTCCGTGCCGGACTGGTTGACGCGTCCGACTCGCAGACCGACGCGATGAAAGAGAAGCTGCATCAGATCCTGCTCGGGGCCGACGACCGGATCAAGATCGCCGGCGACGTGCTCGACTACGCCGACTTCTTCACCGCGGACGACGCGTTGGAGTATGACGAAAAGGCGTTCGAGAAACGGCTCCGCAAGCCGGAAGATGCCGCCGAGCTGCTCAAAAAATTCCGCGACCGGCTCGCGACGGCCGATCCGTTCGACGCCGTGTCGCTCGATACGCTGCTCCACACGTTCGTCGAGTCCGAAGCGATCCAAATCGGCCAGATCATCCACGCGTTGCGCGTCGCGGTGACCGGCCGCGGAGTCGGCATCGGCATGTTTGACACGCTCGCGATCCTCGGCCGCGAAAGTTGCCTGGCAAGAATGGATCGCACGCTGGAGAAGCTGGCGGAGTAAGAAAAAGGATCCAAGCCGGATTTGGGACTGCGCAAGCAGGCCCTAATTCGGGTTCGGAGCAACGAGTTTTCTTCTCAATTTCAGAAACCCGAAATAGGGCATGCTTCGCAGCTCAATTTCGGCTTGACGGGTGAGAATCCCAAAGATTCGCGTTACTCTTTAATGCCCACTGACCGGTGCTTTGTGGTCTTGTTGGATATTGTGCCAGATGAGTGGGGTCCCGACGGCACCGCCGACCACGCCGACGGCGGTCGCCACTTCTTTGAAACTCGTCGTCGGGAAGACGTGCAGGTTCTGGCTGCGCGCGACGGTGTTTGGAGCGGCTTGCTGCTGTTTATTCGCGTTGGCCGACTGCGGTCCGGTCCCGGGTGCCCAAAGGCGGCATAAGCAGATCTTGGCCTGTTTACCCCGTCCGACCATCAGCATACCGGGCCCGGTCGGCAGATATTGGAGCGAGAACCGGCCCAACTCGTCGGTTCGGGTCTCGGCGATCAGCCGATTCTTGTAATAGAAGCGGATCCAGATCCCTTTTTTCCTTTGCAGGCGGGCAAGGACGTCGGGCGGAAGCTGGCCGCGAAACGCGTAGCCCGTCTTGAGCTGGATGTCGTGGACGACCCGCTGGGGCTGTGGGCGTGGCCGCGGATTTTGCCCGGCTTGTTGTTGTGGAGCAGACACGCCGGCCGGTGCTGCTGCCGGAGCCGGCGGCGCAGCAACGAGCGGTTCCCACATGATGAGAACCGCGAGCGTTGCGATGATAACTGCTTCAAGTCGTAACACGAGGTCGTGCCTCTGTTGTTATTGCGAGTAGTTCCAAAAAACAGTTCCTTTTTCCCTGCCGGTTTAGCCGACGGACATCGTCCGTCGTGTTTTGCAGAGATATTCGAAACACGCCGAACGCGGTTCGGCGGCTAAACAGTGGAATGTCTAATAAGGGCTGACGGGGCTCTTATCGTTTTGATGGTTGTGGATCGCGACGGGGATCGCCACGGCGGCGGCGACCAGACCGGCGATAACCCACGGCTTGCCGAGCCAATAGGCGATCGGACCTTCTTGGGCACGGACGGCACCCTTGCCATCGACGAGCAAGATACCCGGCTGCGCGATCGGGGGCGCGGTCTTCGGGGCCCAGACGCGGCAGAGCCCTTGCGCCTTCGGAGAGACCACGTTATACGTCCCGGCCGGGACCTTCGTGAACGAGAAGTAGCCGTTCTTGTCGGTGACGCCGGTCACGAGAACTTTTTTCTTCTGGATCAGCGAGACGCTCTGCTTCGCCTGCGGGATGCCTTGCTCGTTGATCACTTGCCCGACGAGCGTGCTTCCCGGGTGCAGTCCGATGTCGAGAATGAGCGGCTTCTTCTGATGATTCTTGACTGCATTGGCAACGACCGTCTTGGCCGGGGCCGCCTTAACCGGAGCCGTTTTCGCGGCGACCGGTGCCGGTTTCTGCGCCGCTTGGGCCGTGTTGGCCGCCATGATCATCGGCGTTTGGAGTATCAGCCCAAGACAGGCCATCACGAGGACGACCTTTCGGAAGAATGTTGTGTAACCCATGTTTAAAAATCCTTTCTAAAACGGGCGAGTATGTGCCTAAAACCAGGTGCCCTTTTGCAAAAGACACTGAGAGTTCATCTCAAAAATGCCTACCGAACGACCACTTCGGAAGCGACCGTTCCTCAAAATCGGGCGGATCGTAGCAAAAAGCCGTAGGCAGGAAAAGGGCAATCTTGGAAAAAAGCAGGTCTTTTTATATTGCCCACTTTGCGTATTTAGCCGCCGAGCTTGTTCGGCGCTTAGAACAAAAAACGCCTCCGTTTTTCATCCAAGCCGGTTCTCTGCACAGCAGCAGCGCCGGATCGGGTGAAAATTTGCCTATTAATGCCAGCGCCCAACGGAAGCGAGTTTTTCAATGGTGCGTTTAGCACCAACCAAAAAAATCCGGCCCTCTGCTGCGCAGAGAACCGGCTTGTACGAAGTGGCGTTGGGGCTAAGGTGTTGGACTAAATGGTTGAGGCTAGCCCAAGCGAGATAATCACTTGCATGTAGATGATAATCCCGACGACGTCGATCAGACCGGCGACGAAGGCGTTGCTCATCATGGCCGGGTCGAGGCCGAGACGTTGGAAGACCAGCGGCAGAATCGAACCGAAGAGCGTGCCGCAGATGACGATCACCAACAGCGTGATCGGGATCGAGCCGGCCATCCAAAGCGCTTTCTCGAGACTGACATGTTCGGAAGCGTCTCCCGCTTTATCCTTATCTTCCGGGTTTGCCGTGGACGAATCGGGAGCGGTCGTCGGGACGTTTTGCGCACTTTCCACCCCGGGCGGTGCTTCGTCACTGATCCGGGAAGCCATGATCGCCAGCCCGCATCCGAAGCCGCAGAGCCCGAGGACACTGCCAAGCAATAGCCCGATCGCCAACTCGCGTCGGACCACCCGCCACCAGTCGCGGAGCGTGATATCGCCGCGTGACAGGGCCGTGATAATGAGCGTCGCCGACTGGTTGCCCGTATTACCACCGGTCGAAATGACCAACGGGATGAAAAGGACCA
>JASFHG010000422.1:0-4188 GCA_050123355.1 Planctomycetia bacterium | reverse complement strand
TTCTCCCTGGGGCAGTAGACTTCCTACTCATGTTGCGAGGTAGTTTACCAAAAAGTGCGATAACTTTTCGCCGCCGTTTTATATAAACGGCCGACCTTTTCTGAAGGCTGGTATTTCTACCGCGTAGCGACTTGTACTAATAACAGATGCCCCTCTTGTACTAATAACAGATGCCCCTCGTTGCTCCAAGGAGAGTGAAACATGCTACTACCCCGTCCTGCCACAAGATTTCTCTGGCTGATCGTCTTTGCCTGCTTTGCCGCGATGCTTTTCCCCTCATTGTCCCAAGCCGGGGCGATGTCATGGTACAAAGGCAACACCCACTGCCACACGACCTGGAGTGACGGCAATTCGTCGCCGGCGTTCGTCACCGAATGGTACAAAAACCACGACTATAACTTCCTCGTTCTCTCGGACCACAACAAGCTGTACATGTCTCAACTGGAAACACTCGGCAACACGTACAACGAGGCCGGCGAGTTCCTCCTGGTCCCGGGCGAAGAGATCACGACAAGCTGGTCCGGCGAAGCGGTCCACATGAACGGCCTGAACCTTGCCGCGTTAATCTCGCCCGTCGGTGGTACCAGCGTGGCGACCACACTCAACGCCAACCTGGCACAGGTCGCCGCACAGAGCGCCGCGTACGATCAGCCGATGATCAGCCACATCAACCACCCCAACTGGGACAATTACAGCATCTCGCCCGAGAACATTGCCCAGGCTTCTGACACGCGATTTTTTGAAGTGCTCAACTGCCACAGTGCGAGCATCAATCACTATGGCAACTCGACCCACCCCGGCATGGAGAAAGTGTGGGACATCGTCAACACGATCCGCATGGTCAATATGGACATGCTACCCATGTATGGGCTTGCGACCGACGATGCTCATAACTACACGAGCTTTGGGCCGACGACCGCCAACCCGGGCCGTGGATGGGTTATGGTCCAATCCGAAGAGCTTTCGGCCAATGCACTCATGAACGCGATGATCGACGGCGACTACTACTGCTCGACCGGCATCGACCTTGCCACGCTTTCCTTCGACACGACGACCGGCGAACTGTCCGTTCAAATCAATCCGGAAAGCGGTGTGAACTACACGATCGATTTCATCGGCACTCCCAAAGGAACCGATCCGACGAAGCAAGGAGACGGAAGCTATTCAGACGATATCGGCAAGCTTTTGGTAAGCGTGCCGGGTGTTTCGGCCAGCTATGCGCTCACGGGCGACGAGCTTTATGTCCGTGCCCATATCCGCTCCGACAAGATGATGTCCAACCCGGCCTCGGGCAGCGTCCAGTACGAAGAAGCTTGGACCCAGCCTGTCGGCGAGTGGATGGTGACCACCGTCCCCGAGCCGAGCAGCCTGATTCTACTCGGCAGCATCGCGGCCGCGATCGCCGTTTGGTTCTCGCGCCGTCGCTAAAAGTATCCCTGTAGGGTGCGTCGAGACGCACCTTCCTTTAAAGTGCACCGGTTTGAATGAGCTTTCCTGAAGCCAATACCAAACCGCGTCCGTTAGCCGCGTGACTTTATGTCCGCGCTCTTATGACCAATTGGAACCGTGTTGTGTTATTGTGTTGGAATGACTTCACGCAAAGCCGCCGACCATCCACCATTGTATCGCAAAGCGCGGACATGAAGTCGCGCGGCTAACGGACGTGAGCACGGTTGGAGGCGTTTACGCTCGTGAATGATGACAGAAGTTAGGGTGTGTCGGAACCCATACTTTTAAAATCTTGTGTTCCTGTTAGCGCCCAACGGAAGCGGGTTCTCAGATGGTGCGTTTAGCACCAATTAAAAGGTGCGTCTTGACGTACCCTACGTTAACAGCGATTCCCACGCTTCGAGTAGGGTATTGGCGGCTTGCTCGATTTCGTCTTCGGTGTTTTGACGGCCGACGCTCAGGCGGAGGGTCTCGCCGATGAGTTGCGGGTTCAGGCCGATCGCCGAGAGCGCGGGCGCGTGGTTCGGGCCGGGCGAGACGGCCAGTTCCGGGATTCGGGCGAGTAGTTTGGTGATCGGCGTGCCGGGGAAGCGGATCGACAGCGTGTTCGGGAGCCGATCGGCCGTCGCGCCGTGGACGATCCCTTCGGCACTGAGCCCTTTACTGTCGAAACCTTCGATCAGGCGGTACATGAGCCGGTCGCGAAACAGGCTGAGTCGATCGGCCGTTTCTTCTATCGATTGTTCGGCCAGGGCACAAGCGGCCCCGAGTCCGACGATGCCTGGCACGTTTTCGGTGCCGGATCGCAGCCCCCGTTCGTTGCCCGTGCCGTGGAGGCATGGCTCGATCGCCGTCCCTTCGCGGACGAAGAGGGCACCGACCCCTTTCGGCCCGTGTAGCTTGTGCGCGGAGAGCGACAGCAAATCGACCCCGAGGATGCCGGCGTGGATCAAGACTTTTCCGGCGGTCTGAACGGCGTCGATGTGCAGTAGCACTTCTTTATTGCGGCAGATCCGGCTGATATCGTTGATCGGTTGGATGGTCCCGAGCTCGGCCGAAGCGTGCGTGACGCTGACCAGGCAAGTGTCGGGCCGGATCGCACGCTCGATCGACTCGGGATCGACGACGCCCATCGTATCGCACGGCACCACGGTCAGGTCGTAACCGAGCGATTCGAGGAACCGCCCAGAGTTGATCACCGACGCATGATCCAAAGCCGAGACGATCAGGTGGCCGGTGGTCGAGCGGCCCGCGCGGAGCATGATGCCGCAGAGGGCCAAGTTGTTCGCTTCGGTACCGCCCGAAGTGAAGACGATTTCGTCCGGGTTGACGTACAGCAGCTTGGCGACGTTCCGGCGTGCGGACTCGACCGCCTCGTGTGCGACGCGCCCCCAAACGTTTTGGCCGGCCGGGTCGCCGAAATATTCGTCGAGAAAGGGGAGCATGGCGTCCCGGACTTCGGGTGCGATAGGGGTGGTCGCATTGTTGTCGAGATATACAGATCGCATCCCCTAGTTGTAGCAGGCATTTCGACCGGCTGTCAAGGCGGATCTGGGAATCATGCTCGTTATACAAAGATCGAAAAACTTCAAAATCGTGTACCTTTAAATGGTTCAGCGACTAACAAATTAGGTACTACTTGGAAAGAGGGTCGTCAGGTCGGCCGAGTCGTAGAGTTTGTCGGTTCCGTTGGTCACTTCCACCCAACCGGCCGGGGTCTCGCGATAGACATAATTCCAGCCGTAGGTCGAGCTGCCGAACTGGACGGACCGCTCGCGGAAGACGTACGTAATTCGCCAGAAGAAAGGGCAGGGGTCTTCGTCGAAATCGGCCAGGAACCGCTTGCGCGCGTTGACGCCGGTGAACAGGACCGTTCCGGCGGGACAGCCGAGGAAGGTGCTGTTGTTGATCGTCCCTTGCAGGCTTTGGATTGTCGACCACGGCGGTTCGTCGGTGATGTCCCACGTCAGGTGATGCTCTCGGATAGGCACCCATTTCGTGAGCGTTTGGCTGCTCGGGATCGCGGTTGACGTATCGGTCCAAGACCAGCCGCCCGATCCGACCGAAAGATACTCGCCCGTCTCGTACATCTGGTAGGTGAGATTCGCGTCGTCTTCGGTATACGCGCTGCCGGCGTCGCTGGGATCGATGGTGATATACTCGACGGTCGCCTTGGCGTACGAGTTGCTGTAGGAATTGATGTCGGAGGTCAGGGACGCAAGCTCCTTTTCGTCCAAATAGGCCGGGTCGAGCGGCTCGAAACGGATTTTGATCGCGTACGTGTTGGTCTTGCTCGGGTAGCTGGTGGTCATGCCCCCGCCATAGATCGCGTCGATGCCCAAGAGCTCGATCGCAAACGCGTCGCGGTCTTCCCACTTGATGATAAAAACACGTTTTGCATGCAAGCCCTCGTCGTCGTACCACTCGATCGGTGATCCTGCGAGTTCGCGAAAATCGGTGCTCATGGGAGGTTCCTTGTATTTTGTTTTTTATTCACATGGATGGACAGGATGAACAGGATGGAATTAAGAGCCTATCCGAAAACTCTTGTTAGCCCGGTCGCCTGCGGCCGGTTTTTCCGAAAAATCCCGTCGCAGGCGACGGGGCTAACATTCAATGAAATAGGTTTCTGGGTAAGCTCTAAGACATAAACATCCAGTCCATCCTGTGCATCCATGTTATTTGTTTTTGCTACTCAGGGGTTTCGTCGGGGAGATAAATGTCGGCCACCATGCCGAC
>JASFHG010000421.1:0-4199 GCA_050123355.1 Planctomycetia bacterium | reverse complement strand
CCCGCAGGCAAGTGTCTCGCCGCTGCCACGCTCCCAAACACGCATGTTCATCTCGGTCGGGCTGAGCACTTCGACAAACTCGGCGTTGATCCGGTTCGGGAAGGCGGCGTGGTTCTCCACTTTCGGGCCGAGGCCATGGATATGGTTATCGGTAATTTTGTCGACGAACGTGACGCAGTGTGGATTGCCCATCGACACGCAGGTGACGCGTAGCGTTTGGCCGTCGACCTCCAGCGGGACATCGCAGACCGGATCGCCCTGCAGGGTGGTCGGGATCTCGGGGCCTGTAAGGATCGGCTCGCCCATGTCGACCGTCGCCTGGGCAACACGACCGTCGACGATTTCCAGGTCGATGGACAAAAGTCCGGCGCCGGTCTCGATCCTAAGTGTCTCGTTGCGGCAGATCCCATGATCGTAGACTAATTTGGCGACGCATCGGACGCCGTTTCCGCACATTTCGGCCTCGGAGCCATCGGCGTTGAACATCTGCATCCGCGCGTCCCCCACCTCGGACGGCCGGACGAGGATCAGGCCGTCGCTGCCGATGCCAAAGTGTCTATCGGAAACGCGGCGTGCCAATTCGGGAAGATCGTCGGGCAGATTCTTTTCTTCAAAGCAATTGACATAAACATAGTCATTGCCCAGCCCGTGCATTTTGGTAAATTGCATGTTGTAGTTTTCGGTGTTCGGTTTTTATATGTTCAGTTAGCGGCAGCGGACTTATCCGCCGGTTGTCCCGGTGTCGTTAACGGTGGGGCTTGCCCCCGCGTTAAAGAACGTAATATTGCTAAAACAGTAAGTTTTTTAGCGCGGGGGCAAGCCCCGCCGCTAACAGAATGTGTAAATATTGCTATTAACGAGTTCTAATTCGCTCGGCCGAGGTATTCGCCGGTACGGGTGTCGACCTTAATGGTCTCGCCAGTGGTCAAATATTCGGGGACCTGGACGACAAGGCCGGTCTCGAGGGTGGCCGGTTTCGTGCGGGCGGTTGCCGAGGCCCCCTTAATGCCGGGGTCGCACTCGGTCACCTTCAACGCCACGGTCAGCGGGACCTGGATTCCGATACACGCGTCGTTGTAAATCAGGGCCGACATCCCTTCGAGTTCTTCGGTAACATAGTTTAACTCTTCTTCAATGTCTTCTTTTGCGATAGAATATTGGTTATAGTCTACCTGGTCGAGAAAATGATACTCGTCGCCATCGGTGTACATGAGTTTTACTTCTCGACGTTGGAAGTCCGCCTCGGGCAACGATTCTCCGCCACGGAGCGTGATGTCGACTTTTTGTTTGGTACTCAAATTTCGGGCACGGTATTTGTAAAACGTACTCGCACCGCGAGCCGAGGGTGATTGGACGGTGATCGTCTCGATGATACAAGGCGCTCCTTCGTACACGACGATCGTTCCACGTTTGATATCTTTGGCTAGCATGATTTTGACAGATCCGATCCACCGAGGGGATCATGAATTGAAAGAGGAACAAAACAAATGCCCGGCATGCCCCCCTGAGGTGGCGGTCCGGATTCCGATAGGGTACCGATTATAGCAATATTCTGCCTGTCTCGGCAAGGCTGGTGGAATGCATGAAAACCAGGAGAACGACCGTTTGTCAACGCGAAAACCCCTTTATTTTAAGGAGTTGCCCGAACCGGAGCGGTTCGCCCCACACTCGAACCGATTGGGGCAAAGGGTTTCTGTCGGCTCCCGCTTGAGAAACCCTGGCCGATTTCGGGCCGTTTTGACGACCTAACTTGCGATATTGGGCTATACTTCGAGTGTATAGACCATTCCTTTCCAATCCCCCAAGGAGTGAAAAATGACACGTGCACGTCAAATTTACCTGTGTAGAGTTTGCGGTAATGTGGTCGAGGTACTTCGACCTGGTGAAGGAACTTTGGTCTGTTGTGATCAAAATATGGTGCTCCAAAAAGAGAACACCGTGGATGCAGCGCAAGAAAAGCATGTCCCGGTCGTTGTGATCGGGGGCGATCTGCTGACCGTCAAGGTCGGTAGTGTCGCGCATCCGATGGAAGAAAAACATTATATCGAGTGGATCGAATTGATCGAGGGTACAAAAACCTCGCACGTTCACCTCGGCCCGGGCGATGCTCCCGAAGCGACGTTCCCGAAGCCGGACGGGGAATTTTCGGTCCGGGCGTTCTGCAACCTGCACGGGTTGTGGAAAAACGAATAACCAAACCACGATGATTTGAAAAGCCTCCTGAGAAAATTCCGTAGGAGGCAAAAATGAAGGAGACCTATCTCATGGCCACCGCATCCCTAGAACCACATCCAGTGTTTGCAGGAAATCAAGACATTATTGATGCCATTATCAAAGGTGTCGATAGCTGCATGGGGATGTGTGGTTTGAAATATGAGTGTGTCGGATTTTCTTCCGTCCCCACTCCGCACAATTCGATGATTACCGGCATGATCGGCGTCAGTGGCGACGTATCAGGCTTCATGACCGTTGACATGCCGGAATCGTGTGCGGTCCAGGCCGTCTCCAGCCTGCTGCAAGAAGATGTCGAGAAGCTCAGCCCCCAAGTTTATGACGGGGTAGGCGAAATCGCCAATATTATCTCCGGCGGCCTGAAATCCGGCCTGCAGAAAACCCAGTGGGCGTTCTCCGGTGTCACCGTCCCGTCGATCATCGTCGGCAAGAGCTACAATATCGCCTTCGCAACCGGTCTGAAGTATGCCTCTTGCCAGTTCTCGCTCTCCGATACCGACATCTTCCTCCTCGAAGAACGCACCTTCCAAGTCGGTGTCTCGCTAATTAAGAAGTAGATCGTCCTTGGAGTGTGGCGACCTGTCGCCGCTTTCTTTTTCAAACCACGGTGGAATTGCTTGCCCGCGTTCAAAAAATGAGCGGGCTTGAAATCCAAAACGCCGGTGTAAAAGTAAGGGGAAATCTCTACCCGATCCGACTCTCTGCTGCGCAGAGAATCGGCTTGTTTGAAATGACATCGTAGGGTGTGTCGAGATGCACCATACAATAATATTACCATCACCAAAAGAATCGCCACAACGGTCTGCCATCGACTATATGTGAGTGGCGAGAAATCTAGTGCCCCCGCCAGCGCCCAACGGAAGCGGGTGACTTCCCTGGTGCGGCAGCACCTACCAAAAAACTAAGCCGCTTTGCGCATCGGCTCGTTGGTCGCGGGCTCTTCGATCGGTTTGGCCTGTTGGTTTTCCCAGGTCTCGGTCCAGACGCAGCCGGCCCAGGAGAGGCCGACGCCGTAGCCGGCGAGGATCGAGCGCTTGCCCGGGACGAGCTTGCCCGACTGGCGGAGGTCGTGGGCCAAAATCGGGAGCGTCGCGGAGACCGTGTTGCCGACGTGCTCCAAATTGCGAGGCATCAGGTCGTCGCCCATATCGAGCCGATCCTTGAGATGGTCCAACATGAAGGCGGTCGCTTGGTGCATGAGAAAGTAGTCGATATCGTCTCGCTGTAGTTGAGACTCGGCTAAAAGTTTATCGATCGTCGCGGGGACGGCGCCCATCGTGAACTTGACCAGCTCGGGTCCGTCCATGAAGAGGTTGCTCTTCCACCGCTTGCGTTTGCTCGGCTCCAACACATGCTCACCGGTGCGGACCGAGTCTTCGTCGGTCAGCATCAACGTGTTGCCACGGCTGCCGTCGGTGCCGAAGGCGAACGGGCCGAGCGAGGGCACGTCGGACGCGTCGATCAGGGTCGCGGCCGCACCGTCGCCGAAGATCGTGCGTAGCGAGCGATCGTCCGCGTCGATATATTTCGAGTAGGTCTCGGCGGTCAGCAGCAAAATTCGTTCGGCCGACCCGGCACGGATCAGTCCGTCGGCCAGCGAAAGGCCATACACGAAGCCGGAGCAACCGAGGTTGAAATCGAGCGCACCGATCGAACTCTTCAGTCCGAGCCGATTTTGCAGCAGGCAGGCGGTCGTCGGCAACGGCGTGTCGGGCGATTGGGTGCAAAAGAGCAAGAAATCGATCGAGTGGCGGTCGATGTCGTATTCTTCAAAGAGTTGTTCGGCCGCTCTTTGGCCCAGATCCGAAGCGTATTCGTCTTTGCCGGCGATATGGCGGGCGAAGATGCCCGTCTTCTCGTAGATCATCTCCATTGGCCAATGGGGATACTGTGCAGCCAAGAAGTCGTTGTCTTCAATTTTCTCCGGCAGGTAGACGGAAATGGGGCCTAAACTGGCATATTTCATT
>JASFHG010000420.1:0-4202 GCA_050123355.1 Planctomycetia bacterium | reverse complement strand
GATTCTCTGCGCAGCAGAGAGTCGGATCAGCGTCGCAAGCTTGCTTGGTGATTAAAATCTTTGGAGTGCGGTGACTCGTCACCGCTTTCTTTTTCTTAAAAGGTAAATTTCTACCCGATCCGACTCTCTGCTGCGCAGAGAATCGGCTTGGGCGAAGTGACGCGATGCGTAATCATCGCCTCGAAGGTTTGCCATCGACCACACATGGGCGGAAAGAAATCTTGCACCTGCGCTGGTCTTGCCCTGGTGCGGCAGCACCTATTAAAAGCGACCAACGGGAGCGGGTCCCCGAGTGGTGCGTTGAGCACCGTTAAAAAGCGTTTGGATGGAGACGTCGTCGATCCAGACTTCGCCCATGCCGGCCAGGGCCATGGTGACAGTCAAGGGGCCGGTTTCGGTAGCGACACGGTAGAGGACGAACGGTTGCCAGCCGGTTGTTTCGCCGATCCGTTCGGCGAGTGCTTCGCCGGTCATCGAATCGAAGACGATCAGCCCGTCGACACTGCCGGTGATCGGTTTCGGAATATGGACCCAGCCTTCGATCCGGACGATCGACCCGGCCGCGACTTGGATCGTCGGGCTTTGGATCCAGGCAGGCGGGGTTTCGACCAGAACCGGCTTCGACTCGGGATCTTCGGGTACCGCCGAGATCCGGATCCCGCTCATGCCGTTATGAGCCGCCTCGGAAGTGATGTCGACTTGAGTTTTGATCCCGGAGTTCGGGCATTTGAAATTTCGCCAGCCTGCGCGGAACACTTGTTCAAGCTGTTCGAAATCGCCGCCAAAGAGTTGGTTCTGGCTCCGCTGCCAGGTCCGTGCTTGTTGGGCAAGGTTCCAATGCCACGGCAACGTCGAGAAACAGATGGTCGCAGGCGAGGCGACCGGCGAACGGAGCGTCCCGATCGCTCGGCTCCAATTGGTCCGTTCGACCAGACGTAACGGTCGCATGGCACGGTCGGCCGCGAGACACGCCTTATCCCACTCGTGCGCGGCGATCGCACCGTCACATTCCTGGATCCGCTTACGCGACTCGATCAGATAATCGCCGACGTCCCAAATATTCTTGGGATACTTGGCCATCTGCTGATTGACGCGTTGGACCATATGCCACTTATTCTCGGCCAACTGGCGGTGCAGCCGAGCGGCCGACTCTCCGATAACTTGTGCCCGATGCCGCATCGATGCGATCGTTTTTGGATCTTCGGTGAAGAGGATCAGGGTCGACAGCGAAAATTCGTTAAGCGTCACCTTGATACCACCGGTCGCCCGCTCGTGGCGTCGGACCGGTCGCAGGTTGCCGGGTGTCACCTCATAAACCCAGTTCGACTCAGGCGCGGTAACGGTAAACGAAATCTGGTTGCCTGCCGACTGACCCGGTACGAGCTGCGCGCCAGGCCCAACCCAAATCGGGACCAGCAGCCGCGAGCGATTATAGCTGAAAACCGCACCGGCCGTGTTCGGCTGGCTCCCTTCCACCGTATCGATCAGCGTCCCGGCCGCCACCCACGGTCGGATCAACTCGAGTTCCATATTCAAAATGGCCAGCGACGTGGCACGGGCCCGCGTCTCGGGATCTTGCTTATTGAGCGGTTCTCGCGACTCGAACAGCAACCCACGGCTACCGGCCGCGATCGCCGTGTAGGCCGTCAACCGGATCTGTTCGGCACTGAGCGTCGGCGGCGGCGAGACCGCCTGGCCCGAGATTCGCCACTGCTGGTAAAGCTCCTTCGAAACTTCTGTCTGGATCGTGCTCCAAACCGGCGTGCCCGGCCGAGCGAGCCGTGGCCGTTCACGGATCCACGTTCCATAGTCGGACAGCTCCAAACTGGTTCCGAGCGGCGAGCGACCGATCAACAACAGATCGGTATAGCGGCTGAACGCGCGGAGGTGCGTCGCAGGCGAACAGACCAGCGGTCGCGACTGGATCTCGTCGGCCGCGTGGATTTGCGTGGCCAGTTTGCGCACCGCTTCGATGTGGGTCTCGAGTAAATCGTGTCCCAAGTTCCAGGCCAACACCTGATTGTACTCCGGCCCGACCTTCGGCACCGGCACGGTCGAGGTGGGCGAGATGTCGACGCGAACGGACTGCGGCGGAGCACAGATCACGAACATGTCGGTCATCTGCGCTTCGGCCAAGATCTGGGGCGACGCCTCGTTGACCAGCCAAATCGCATTGAAGCCGAGCTTCTTGAGCAACTCGAGCGGCTCACCTCGATAACGGATCGCACGGACGAGGATCGGATGCTCGTCGACATAAAGCTCGGAACCCTTCAGCTCGATATGATGGGGACGAAAGCCGCCGACCATGCCACTACGGATCAAATCGCCCGACCGGTCGCCCGCTATCGGCCCGGACGGGGTGACTCGCCGGCCCGTGTTCGGTCCACCGGACGCACGCCAGGGGGTTGTCACGCCGTTCGGCCCGACCGCCACGTTCGTGTTGGGCGCTTGTACTTGTACATATCCGTGGATCGTCACATCATCGATGCAAACGTTCGTGATCCCGCTCCCACCATAAACGTTCCATGCAAGCTGATCGATATACGCCCCGGTCCCATCGACACGGAAGGGAACTTGCGAACGCACGACTTGGATCTGCTGTTGGAGCAACTTGGGCAGGTCGGAAACTTCGAGCATCTGCCACTGACCGACCGCCGTGTAACTCGTCCCGCCCAGCAGGACCGTGATCGGCCGACCGGTCTTCGGATCGATGGTCTTCGGCAAGACGGCTCGGGCGAAGAGCCGGATGCCCGGCCGGTCCGACTTGACCCATGCCGTCGGATAAAGCTCCGCGATGATGGTCGGCCGGCCTACATCGAGTGTCGCGTAGACATGCGACCCCCCCTGACCGTTGACTTTCAGGTAGGCACATTGTCGCCCGCCATGCTGGCCGGAGTTGAGGGGTGCGATCTGCTGAAATTGATACCGGGCGTTCCCCCCTCCATCGCGTAATTTGATCTCCGGGCCCTCAAACGTCTCCGCCCACGGCGCGGCACTCACGGCCATGGCCATACCTACGAGAAAAATGGACCAAAAATGGGCCATTTTTCCAAAGGGGGTCTGGATAGTTTGGGCAAATCGGATAAACATATATATTAGGTCGGCTACGTTGGGCCTACAAAATCCCTTAGTTTTATGTGTATCGACTAAAAACGACGGGCAGGCCCGTCGGCTAAAGGGGAATAACGGATTGCAAATCGCCATAAACGCCTGCCATCGACGAATCGTGGGCCGGAAAACCTTCGTACCCACCGCCAGTGACCAACGGGAACGGGTTATTCCCCTGGTGCGGCAGCACCTACCAAAAAACGTTGTGTAAATGCAACCGTGTGGATTTTAGCGTAACACCTGCTTGTAGCAGGATTTGGAAAACAATTCCAGAGCAAACGTTGCGTAAGAACAACGGGCCGATTTTTCCCGAAACCGGACCGATTTTTCGTAACATCAGCCAGGGAAACGACTTAAAGTCGCTCGGCGGGCATCCGCTCGCCAATTGGCATGGAGCTTGCTTCTTAGAAAGTCATCTGAATCACAACTTTTCGCAGAAGAATGCAGGAGAATAACCATGAGCGAACACACCCAACCCAACGAAAATACCACCGAAGAGCTGCCCAAGGAACTCCTCGAACTGGCCAACGCCATCAACCAGCTTCCGAAAGAGCACCAAGAAGAGATCGCCCCCTACCTGACCCAGGTGATCGACAGCAGCAACCGGCGACGTCGAATCCTCAGCCTGGTCCAAGACGCGCTCGGCCAGTTGCGTCTCGACATGAAATACATGATGTTCGACCTGGAAGCGACCCGTCGCGAACGTGACGAGTATCGACGCAAGATCGAAGACGAAGCGTAAGCGGCAGCACCAACGTTGATTCAGCCTCGATGAAGTGTAGTCAACCAAACTTACCAACTTATCGGTGCGGCAGCACCTACGTTGATTCAGTTTCGATGAAGTGCAGTCAGCCAAACTTACCACTTATCGGTGCGGCAGCACCTACTAAAAGCAGTCCCTCCTAAAAACTACCTACGAGTTCGCTCAAAACACCTCCTTGCTTCCCCCCGTGTGTGCGTCTCCGCCCTCTCTCCTCCAAGGGCGGAGACGCTTTTTGCGCGCTGGCTGGAGAAGTAAGAGACCATCTAAGAAGAACCGCAGAATATCGTGGCGAATCTCCGATTCGCACACCGAATATCGAATGATGAAGGAA
>JASFHG010000419.1:0-4207 GCA_050123355.1 Planctomycetia bacterium | reverse complement strand
ACCGGAAAGGGGTCCAAAGGGCTCGCCACAATAAACGTATGTCAAACCAGGGCGAGGCGGTCGCGACGTAATAAATGTCGCTGGCATATTCCTGGTCGCCGGCCGATTTACCATGACGCGCTTCGTCCAGCTCGGCAAGTCGGACCAGGCCGACCTTCGACTGCATGCAAAGGGCACGGCGATCCGGCGGTAAATCGTTCAATGCATAAACTCCCCGAGGGCGAAGTCCTACCCAGGCGACCTTGCCCGAAACGACGCCGAGCAACGCCGGCCAACGTCGTGCACGCAGAACGCGGAGGATCGTCCCGAAAAATCGAGCGCCCGGTCCGCCGTGAGTCAGGTAGCAAAATTCCCGGTAAGGGAACGTGTACCATAGGTTCGACGGTCCATAGGCGGGAAGCAGTACCGCTCGGCGAGTACGGATCGGTTGTCGGATTCCACACAGTCGCCCCAAGCACCACAGCAGCAGGATCGGAAGCCCCAAAATTGCCAGTACGGCGACGCCTACCAATCGAGCAAAGAGGCGGCTGGTCAAAAATCGTGGGATCACTCGACCATAAGGACCGAGGATCGTGCGATCGATCCCTTCGAAAGGTTGAGGTGAGTCGATCGTTTGCATGAAGCGGGGACCGGCTATCGACTCCTCGAGTGTTAACTCGCGACCGACAAACGTGTCGGGCAAGACGAAACTGTTCGACGCGCTGGTCCGTTCTTCGACGATACAGTGGTTCGCGATCGAGGCGTTCGGGCCGAGGACGACGCCACGCTCGATCCGGCAGTCCGCCCCGATATAGACCGGTGGGATAAGCTGGACCGACGGGTGGATGCGGACATTGCGGCCGATCCAAAGACCCTCTTCCACTCGATTCGCTTCGATCGGTTGGCCGGGAAAGGCTTCTTCCAGCAGCAGGCGTTGGGTGCGAAGGATGGCACGAACCGAATCGGCTGTAATGGGCCACGGTTGATCGACCAGTTCGACCTGCTCGTCGCTTGCCATGATCGTACCCAGTTTGGTCAGGCTTCGACAATGTTGACTTACGAATCGCTCCGGACGGAGGATCATCCACATCGCTTCGGACTCGGGCTGTGTATCGCGGAACAACACCGGGCGAGAGACACGGATCCCGTGGTTTTCGTCCGAAGAGGTGGTTTTGCAAGGAAAACTTTCTGACAATGGAGGCATCGAGGTGCTGCTTCCGACGAGGATCGGCTCGTCCAGCTCGCGGTGGATCAGGCGTCGCAGCCCTTCGTGGGTGTTGGTCACGTCGACGATTTTGATTTCGAGTCCCCATCGTCGGCCGAGTTCTCGTGGAGAATATCTTCCGGCAGCATGTTTTCCTTCACTCGATTCATGGGTGATTTCGCCGGCGACATACTTATAGGTTTCCATCGCGTGTTGGCTGACAAAGATGTCAACCTGTTGGATGCCGAAGTCGGCCAACTGGCCAAGCACCCGGTCCAACATCGGCCGGCCGGCGATCGGGATCAACCAGATCGGTTGCTGATACGCGATGTTGCCAAACGCTTTGTATTCATCCGTGCAGAAAATGGCTGCCCGCGTGACCTGCTGACCGGTCACGTCGTATTTCGACGAACCCAAAACAAGGGTTGCCGAATCGGAGGCATAGGATGTCATGTTTTCGTTCATGATAATAGGCGCTATTTAATAGGCACCCCGCCCGGTTAATACGGCGGGTATCGTTTTCAGGAGGATGATCAAATCGCTTTTGGTGCTCTGACTGTTGATATATTCTTCATCAAGACGAACTTGACCTTCGAATGGAATATCGCTGCGGCCCGAGACTTGCCACAAGCAGGTCAGGCCGGGTTTCACTTCGAGGCGGCGGCGTTGTGCGTAACTGTATTGGGCCACTTCGTTCGGGACCGCGGGCCGCGGTCCCACCAGCGACATGCTGCCGGTGAAGATGCACCATAGCTGAGGGAGTTCGTCGATGCTCGACCGCCGGATCAAGCGGCCGACCTTCGTGATCCGCGGATCGTCGGTCATTTTAAACGTGATTGACTCGTCACCATGCTGGTTCTTTTCCATCAACTCGGCTTTGAGTTCTTCCGCGTTGTAGACCATCGATCGGAACTTGGGGAAGTTGAACTCTTGGCCATACTGCCCGACGCGTCGTTGCCAAAAAAGGATCGGTCCCTTGGGATCTTCGAGCTTGATACAAATGGCGACCACCGCGAACAGTGGTGACAGTAGGATCAAACCGAATAGACTGGCGACGATATCGAAGAACCGTTTGATGCCGTGGGTAAATCCGATCACGGTTGCCCACAGAATCCGTTTGCGCAGAGACCGAGTCTGACTCCAAAACGTTCCGCTTTTCGAGAAACGTCTTGAAAGCTGATCGGCCATCATCATGCGCTGTTGAAAGACCACGTCTGTAGACGGACGGTCTTTGGAGGTGAGACTCATTAAGGTTGTCTCCCGAAACGGTTCCGATACAAAATGGGTGTGAATGTGGCAGAGGAGAGGGATTTTTTCTGCACGATCGTCGGTGTTTTGACCCCTGCTTTTTTCCTGTTTTTTCGCAGAAAGTCATACCGAAAAGTATAGCTCACCGCCGGGGGGTGCTACGACTATATTGCTCCAAGGTTCTTTTTGTGGCTCGCTGGCGACCGCCTGGAGCCGGTTGTGACGGCCGTAATGATTAGCATGCTTTCCCCAACTTTCAGCGGTCGTCATCCTTACAAAGATTAAATTTTAAATCTTCTGACAAAACTGCGTGGGAACGAGGTTTGAGCTACACTTACTGTGTTACTTATTACTGTTACGCTCCGTTTTTTCCTCGGAAATTTTCCTATGTACATCCTCGTGGTCGACGACGATCCGCTGTATCGAAAGCTGCTGACGAAAATGCTCAGCGGCTGGAACTACGACGTCCTGACAGCTCAGGATGGCGAAGAGGCGATCCAGATCCTGAAGGAAAAAGATGTACGTATCGTGATCTCCGATTGGATGATGCCCGGGATCAACGGGCCGGAGCTCTGTCGGCGAATCCGTGAGAAGATCGAACAGTCGACCGAAACGATCGAGAAGGCCGGTTATCACTATGTCATTCTCTTAACGGCCAATGCCGATGATGACAGCCTGGTTGAAGGGCTCTCGGTCGGTGCCGACGATTTTATTGTCAAGCCGTTCAAGCCGAACGAGCTGGCCGCGCGTCTGAGAGTTGGGCAGCGGATTTTGACTCTCGAAGCGACGCTCCGAAAGCAGATCGAAGAAGTACAAGCGTCGCAGAAAAAACTCGAAGAAGCACGGGACCAGCTCGACCTCGACCTCCGCTCGGCCGCCATTTTTCAGCAGTCTTTCCTGCCGCACGAACTGCCTTCCTCCAAGGTTTTTCACTATGCCTGGAGCTATCAACCGTGTAACACGATCGGCGGCGATTATCTGAACATTTTTCCGATTGGGGAAAATTACGTCGGCGTGGTGATCATTGACGTGAGCGGTCACGGCGTACAGTCGGCGCTGGCGTCGATTGCGATCTCGCAAGAGTTCCGATGGCTCACGTCTGAAGAAAACCATGCGGTCGACCCGACTTTGCCGAAAGAGGTCGCGCTGTATCTGAACGAGAAGTATCAAATCAGCACCGAGACGGCCCTCTACTTCACGATGTTTTACGGAGTCTTGGATTTGAAACGTCGGACGATGCAATATATTTCGGCCGGCACTCCCAACCCGATCCACACTAGGGCCGACGGTGCGGTCTTCTCGCTCGAAGGCTACGGTATGCCGGTTGGAGCCGTTCTGAAGCCATCGTTCGCGCACGGAGAGGTGAAATTCTGGCCTGACGATCGGCTGTTCGTCTATAGTGATGGTGTCGTCGAAGCGTTCTCGCCCGAAAGGAGTCAATGGGGTGAAGCGCGTTGCAAGGAGCGGCTAGCCGAGCTCCATACCGCTTCACTGGACGAGACGATCTATCAACTCGAACAGAGCGTTACCCAGTGGTCCGGCAAACGAGTGCTCGATGACGACCTGTCGATCATCGGTGTCGAATGCTTCGCCGATGGTGCGATGCACTTCGCGATCTAAGACTTTGTTGCAAAAGTTTTTCGTGTCTTCTTAGCCGCCGAGCTTGTTCGGCGCTTTTGGCCATCGAACCGCAGGGGAAAATTTTTGTACTTGCGTAGTGACCACCAGGAACGGATTTTCAAATGGTGCGTTAGCATCAACTAAAGAGCGCCGAAC
>JASFHG010000418.1:0-4227 GCA_050123355.1 Planctomycetia bacterium | reverse complement strand
TGGCTGACTCGCTCCAAGAAAGTTTGCCGGAAAGGAAGTCGTCGAGCGTCACGTCCCGCGGCTTGTACCAGAGAATATCGGAATCTTCGATCTCGATCAAAACGGGTGTATCGCCCAGGTCTTTGGTAATTTCCTTGGCCTCTCGCGGCTTCCCGTCGGACCGCCAGAACGTATCCTCGCCAAGAACCGCCACGTAATCGGCTCTCCAATCAGGCCTATCGGGCCGTCGTGAGCAACTGGGACACTGAAAACTATAAGCATAAGAAAGATCCCCGAGGAACTTCTTCTGCTCGGGCGAATCCCACGGTTTGTCAAAGTTGAATCTCTTATAAACACCACCTGATTCTATATACGGGAAGATCATCGCCCGCCAGCTATACGCCGGCTTTCCCTCTTTGTCGGCAATAAAAGCAGGCGGAAACTTTTTTCGAGCATGTTCGTAATTCTGCAAACCGAGACCAAGCTGCTTCAAATTATCCATACACGACATCCACAAAGCTGCTTCACGAAAATTATGGAACACCGGAAAAATCATTGCGAGCAAAGCCATTATCAGAAAAACATAGATACACCAGTGAACCCCTCCATAAGTTCGGCTGCGCCGCCAGGCAGCGAACAGGGCCGCGAAGATCAGGCCGGTGACCAACATAATCCACGCACCCGACCACCCCAAGTTCACCACAAAGAAAACGCTACACGCGGCAAACACCGCCAGTACGCCGATCATCCATGCGGCATACTTCCGGGGAGCGTACATTCGAGGCTGACCTTTATCGATCGGTGCCGCCGCCCCCAAAATCGGTCCTTTTTTATTCATGCTTTTCTCCTCGTGGGAAAGAAAATGTAAACAAATTGGATGAACAGTGTCGCGAGCCAAACCCAGAACACTTTGTGGCGGAACTCGATCTGGCCGGGAGTATCGCAGTGCAACGCTTTCTCGACGTCGAACGGCTCGGTGATCGAGAAGAATTGGCGAAGCTGCTCCGGCGTCAGATCGTCCGGCATGAAACGGACACTTCCATCGGCAAACGCCACGTTACGCCCTCTCACCGGGACCTCCAAAAAGAACCGATGCGTATGCACGCACGACTCGCTCCAAGAAAGCTTGCCGGACAGAAAATCGTCGAGCTTCACGTCCCGCGGCTCGCCCCAAGGAATGCCGGAATTGTCGATCTCGATCAAGACGGGCGTATTGCTCACGCCCTTGGTGATCTCCTCCGCCTTTCGTGGCGTGCCGTCGGGCCGCCAGAACGTATCTTCGCCAAGAACCGCCACGTAACTCGTGGCACCGCTTTTCCAAGAGCGCGGGCTTGAATCGCTGGGACAGTGGTAAATATGCATCGGTGTGTATTTTTCGAAAATTTTCCGGTTCTCGGGCGAATCCCACGGCTTCTCGAAATCATACGTGTCGTAAAAATCATTGCTCTCGATATATGGCATCAACAAGACACGCCAGCTATGCATCGGCCGGCCCGACTCGTCGGAAATAAAAGCAGGCGGGAACTTTCCTTGGGTACTTTCATAATAATACAAAGCAATACCAAGCTGCTTCATATTACACCTACACGTCATACATCGAGCAGCATCGCGGCAAGCGCTCATGGAATTCACTACGATAAAACCCACTATAAGAAAAGCAAATAAAAGCCCCAACCCCCAGTCATAAACCCGGCTGCATCGCCAGGCAGCGAACAGGGCCGCGAAGATCAGACCGGTGATCACCATGGGGCCTGCACCCGACCATCCCAGACTCACCACAAAGAAAACACTGCACACCCCAAACACAACCAGCACGCCGATTATCCACGAAGCGTACATCCGCGGCTGACTTTTATCATCCTGCACCGCTGTCGTTAAAATTGGTCCTTTTTCATTCATACCTTTCTCCTTGTGGGAAAGAAAATATAGACAAACTGTACGAGCAACGTCGCAAGCCAGATGTAAAGCACGATGTGGCGGAAGACAAGCGGACGGGGCGACTCGTAGGGTAACTCCTTCTCGATATCAAACGGCTCGGTGATCGAAAAGAATCGTCGAAGCTGCTCAGGGGTCATCTCTCCTCGTGTAAAACGGATGCTTCCGTCGGCAAACGCGATATTGCGACTCCACAAATCCTCGTATAAAAAATTCCAACCTCCATGCACAGCCGACTTGCTCCAAGAGATCTTGCCAGTGAGAAAATCGTCTAGTTTCATATCCCGCGGCTCGTACCAAAGGATATCGGAATTGCTGATCCCGATCAGTACCGGCACACTGCTCAAATCCACTTTAACCTCATCCTTTGCCCGCGGCGTCCCGTCAGGTCGCCAGAACGTGTCTTCGCCAAGGACCGCCACGTAATTTGTAACACCTTTTTCCTTGGAGTGCGGGTTTCGATCGCCGGGACAATAGTAAAACCACATCGGCGTGTATCCTTCGAGAATTTTTCGGTTTTCGGGTGAGTCCCACGGTTTCTCGAAATCATACTGCTCGTGCGATTCATCCATACTCTCAAGCCACGGCAATAAACGCACACGCCAGCTATGCATTGGCTGACCCGATTCGTCCGCCTGGAAGGCTGCGGGCCAATGTCCAAGACAACTTTCATAGTTCATCACTCCTAAAGCTAGTTGCCTCATCTTGTTGGTACAGTGTGATCGTCGTGCCGCAGTAGAAGCAGCCTGGATTTCGGGAAAGAGCACCAATGCCGTCAGAAACAGGAAAGCGGCAAAAACACACAACCCTTTAAGAGTCGTCAATTTTCCGAATACCCGAAGACATCTCGCAACGCCCACCGCCGCCATGAAAATCAGCCCCATCATCGCGGCAGCAGTCGCATCCTTTCCCCAAGCAAAGAACAACCCCTCGCACACCCCAAACACAACCATCACACCGATCATCCACGGGGCATACAGGCGGGGCTGACTTTTATCATCCTGCACCGCTGTCGCCAAAACCGGTCCTTTTTTACTCATAGCTTATCTCCTGATCACGGGAGCAAAAATGTAAACGAACTGCAAAAACAGCGTCGCGAGCCAAGCGTAAACCACCGCAACGTGGAAACCGACCGGGCGAGGCTCTGGCCACTGCACTTCGGTATCGACATCGAACGACTCAGTGACTGAAAAGAACTGTCGAAGCTGTTCTGGCGTCATATTGTTCGGCACAAATCGGACACATCCATCACCAAACAGCACGTTACGGCCGCCGATATAATGCATGTCCGGGTCGTTCCAGGAAAGCTTGCCGGAAAGAAAATCGTCGAGCTTCACGTCCCGCGGCTCATGCCAGAGAATGTCAGAGTTGTTGATCTCGATCAGAACAGGCGCATAGGTCAGCCCACCGGTTATCTCGCTCATCTTTCGCGGCGTCCCGTCGGGCCGCCAAAACGTATCCTCACCAACAACCGCCACATAATCGGTCCGATTCTTGGGCTGATCCGGCACACCAGAAACACTAGGACACTGAAATTTTATTGGGTTCGCGGTCGCCAGATTCCGATTCTCAGGCGAATCCCAGGACTTTTCGAGATCACAAGCCTCGTATAATTTTTGCTCTTCGACATATGGCAACAGCATCGTACGCCAACTGTGCATCGGCTTCCCTTCCTCGTCCGCCACAAACACGGGCGGGAAACAATCATATGTATCTTCATAATTAGCTATCGCCCGTCCCAGTTGCTTGAGGCGACTTGAACACTCCATACGCCGAGCCGCTTCATGCGAGTTCAACCCCGGTAATATTACAAGAATGTAAAAGGCAAAAGATACTACCAGAACCACCAAAACTTGTATACAGGAGGACATCCCCCAATAAACCTCGTACATCCGCAGCACCCAAAACACAAACGCAACGATCAGGCCAACAATCGCAACCCCCACGCCCGTCCCCGATGCAAAGAAAACACATTCGCACACCCCAAACACAATCAGCACGCCGATCATCCAGGGTGCATACCACCGAAGCCGCCCTTGATCGCTCGGCACTGTCGTCACTTGAGTCGGTTTCGTTTCGGTCATCATTTTTCCTTTATGATTTTAACATGGATAAACAGATGGACAGGATTTTTGAATTCCACCGTCTCCTTCATCATCCCTTTTATCCCATTCATCCATGTTTATTTACTCTCCTCGCGGGAAAGAAGAGGTAGATAAACTGTAAAAACAACGTTGCGAGCCAGATGTAAAACACCACGTGGTGAAAAATGATCGGGCGACGGGCAGGGCGGGGGAACTCGGCCTCGGGATC
>JASFHG010000417.1:0-4232 GCA_050123355.1 Planctomycetia bacterium | reverse complement strand
AGAATCAGCTCGAACCGATCGTCACGGCCGTCGGAGCCAACGTGCTGATCGTCAGCACGCGAGGCCGATCCGCCTACCAGCTGGAACAGATCGTCACCCGCTTCCTCCGGATGCCACAAGAAAAACACACATGCCCCGAGGTACTGAAGTCCCGGCTGGCGTGATGTAGGGTGCGTCGAGACGCACCTTTTAGAAAAACCGTTTTTACATTTTATATGGTGCGTCCAGACGCACCCTACATGTTATGCGTATTGCCAAAGTAATCGGCTCGGTGACCCTGAGCCGGACCCATCCCAGCCTGATCGGAGCCCGCTGGAAGGTCGCCGTGCCACTGATGCTCGACGACTTGAAAGGGGAGGGCGGCCCGCCGTGCGAAGAGCTGGTCGTTTACGACGATATCGGGGCAGGGGAGGGAAGCCTGATCGCCGTGAGCGAGGGCCGCGAGGCATCGATGCCCTTCCACCCGGACTACAAACCGGTCGACGCGTACAACAGCGCGATCCTCGACCACATCCATATCCAATAACGTTTAGCGGTCGAATGGAATTCGACGCGTTTTGAGAAAAGGAACCAGTACGAGTAAAACGTGTTTCTTACCGACAAACGAGCCACACGAAAATCAAAAATACTACGCGTTTGGGCCGTGCGACCATAATCGCGGGGCAAGCCCACGCGGCTAACGAACGCGTTCACGGTTGCAACGTCAACCGACACGCTAACCGACAACAAACCGAAAACGAATTTTATGTTAAACCTACACACGATCAAAAAAGAAATCTGCGAAATCGGGAGCCGGCTCTATAAAAAAGGGTTCGCCTCGGCAAACGACGGGAACATCAGCTATCGGGCCTCGGAAAAGGAAGTGGTCTGCACGCCGACCGGCGTCAGCAAGGGCTTCTTGAAGCCGGACGACCTGTGCGTGGTCGATATGCAAGGGAACCAGACCGCCGGCCGGAAAAAGCGGACCAGCGAGATCCTGCTCCACCTGGAGATCATGAAGGAGCGGCCCGAAGTCAAATCGATCGTCCACTGCCACCCGCCCCACGCGACCGCCTTCGGCATCGCCCGCGAGCCGATCCCGCCGTGCGTCCTGCCGGAAATCGAGATCTTCCTCGGCGAGGTCCCGATCGCCCGCTACGGCACGCCCGGCAGCAAGAACTTCGCCGAGACGATCCTCCCGTTCGTCAACAAGTCCGAAGTGGTCATCCTCGCCAACCACGGCACGGTCAGTTGGGGAGACACGGTCGAGGCGGCCTACTTCAAGACCGAAATGCTCGATGCCTACTGCAAGATGCTCATGTTGGCCAAGAGCCTCGGTCGGATCACGTACTTCAACAAGCAAGAAACCGAGGAACTGCTCGACGTCAAACAGTCGATGGGCATCCCCGACCCGCGGATCGGGGCCGAGAACTGCGACCTCTGCGCGAACGACGTTTTCCGAAGCAGTTGGTCCGATGCCGGCGTCCAGCAGCAGGCGTTTTCACCACCGTCCTTCAGAACGGCGGGGCAGGGCGGCTCCACCTCGGTCGATCAGGAATCGTTGATCCAAGCGATCACCGACCGGGTGCTCGAAGCGATGACGAAAAAGGGGTAAAAAACCATGTCCCAATCGCAAAACACCTCGTTCAGCGTCCGCGTCTCGGGCGACGAGCTCGTTTTCAGCGTAGCCCATTTCATCACCTACGGTGGCGGGACGTGCGAGCCGCTCCACGGGCATGACTTTCACGTGGCCGTCGCGGTGGCCGGGACTCTCGACGAAGATCATTGCGTGATCGACTTCATCGAACTTCGCGGCTGCGTCCGGACCATCCTCGACGAACTCGACCATCGCATCCTTCTGCCGACCCAACACCCGCTGATCAGCATCGAAGTTCACACCGACAAGAAGCAAGTGAACGTCGCCTATATCGATCGCCATTGGAGCTTCCCCGAGCGGGACTGCCACTTGCTGCCGCTGGCCAACACGACGGCCGAACTGCTGGCTGAGTATATCGGTCAACAACTGCTCGAACGTTTCCCCAGAATCTCGTCGGATGAAATCACTGCCATGACCGTCGAAGTCCGCGAAAGCCGCGGCCATCTCGCGACGGCCTATCTGATCAACCGGTAAATTTTCGCTTAATGGCTTGTTTAGCGGTCGGACTCGTCCGACGCTTTTTGGAAAAACGAGCCAACCCCCAAAAGCGTCGAACAAGTTCGACCGCTAAACAGCATACCCAACGGCACCATCCCACCCCCTTTACGGCTTCTCTCGACTGGACTAAATTTGGGGGTAGGTACACCACCCTTCTTGAACCTCCAGACAGAAACGGAAAGTCCATCATGAACAGCCGACTGCTCGAACGTTTTCTCCGCTATATCCAAATCGATACCACGGCCGACCCGACCACGACCGACTATCCCAGTTCCACGAACCAATTCGAGCTGGGGAAACTGCTCGTCGACGAGCTGAACCAGATCGGGCTGGCCGACGTCTCGCAAGATGAAAACGGGATCGTCACCGCCACGCTCCCGGGCAACACCGGCAAGGACACGCCCGCGATCGGCTTCTGCTCCCACATGGACACCTCGCCCGAATCGCCCGGCGCCAACATCAAGCCGCAGATCATCGAGAACTACCCCGGCGGGCCGATTACGCTCGACGCAGGCGACGGCGAGCCGGCCCGAGTCATCACGCCCGACGAATCGCCCGCGCTCGACAAACTGGTCGGCAAGACGATCATCACGACCGACGGGACGACGCTCCTCGGGGCTGATGACAAGGCGGGCATCGCGATCATTATCGAGGCGGTCCAGCGCATGGTCGAGCAGCCCGAGATGCCCCACGGCCCGATCCGCGTCTGCTTCACCTGCGACGAAGAGATCGGCCGCGGGGTCGACAAGATCAACGTCGAAGACCTGGGGATCGTCGCATGCTATACGCTCGACGGGGAAGGGCACGACCTGATCGACGTCGAAACGTTCTCGGCCGACTGTGCGACCGTGACGGTCCACGGCGTGAACATCCACCCGTCGATCGCCAAAGACCGTATGACCAACGCGATCCGCGTCGCCGCCCGCCTGATCGAGCGGATCCCCGTAGAGCAGGGCCCCGAGTCGACCGACGGCCGCGTTGGGTTCCTCCACCCTTACCAGCTCTCCGGCGGTGTCGAGAAGACCGAGTTCAAGGTCCTGCTCCGCTCGTTCGAGACGCCCGAGTTGGCCGACCAGGCCGCGATGCTCAAAAAGATCGCCGCGGAGGTCAACGCCGAGTTCCCCGCCGCGAAGATCGACGTCGACGTGCAAAAACAGTACCGCAACATGCGTGACGGGCTGGGCAAGGAGCCTCGAGCCGTAAAACTGGCCGTCGAGGCACTGAAACGTCTCGGCCGCGAGCCGAAAGAAGAGATCGTCCGCGGCGGCACCGACGGCTCCCGCCTGACCGAGCTGGGCCTCCCGACCCCGAACCTCTCCTGCGGCGGCCACACCCCGCACTCCCGCCTCGAATGGGCCTGCCTCGAAGAGATGGAATCGTCGGTCGAGTGGATCACGGCCATCGCGGCCGCCTGGGCCGAGGAAGTTTGAAGTGTGAAAAGTTAACCCGGTCGCCTGCGGCCGGGTTTCCATTGTGGTAACGGCCTCACCACTTCTGTTCAAAAAAGAAACAGCCATGAAAGAGTTTCCCTATATTTTTGTTCGTTATCAACTCTTCATTTTCTGGCTTCCCTGCGCTCTCATCGCGTCGTTCAGTGGAGCCTACCTTACGGTTTACCACGGATTCAACCCTCTCTTTTCCTTCTTTCTGGGCCTCCTGATCTTTTTACTCCTCTCCTATGGAACATTATTCTGCATTGTCAACTGGTCTCAAAAACGTCACAAGGAAAAAACCCCGTTCCTTCCTGCTGAAACCGACGAAGAATTTTGCTCCTTTTTCCCCGAGTCACAAAGAAAAGTCGCTCTTGCTTATCGCATTAAATCTGCCACGGACAGCAAGTTGAATCCTCACCTGATTCGCCATGACCAACGCATAGAAATTTCTGGCAAAATCTTTATGATGGTCTATACGGGTAATCGTTTTTTTCTCAATGGACTTATGATACCAAGCGATCTGGAGGATCCATCCAACACGTCAAGCCAATACCCTTTTGAATCCTTGGGGTTGACAACCGGCAGTCCCTGGTTTTTGGAACAATATGACCGTCTCTGCACACTGTCACCTTGCTATTTACCGCGTTTTTTGAATTTCTTCATCA
>JASFHG010000416.1:0-4232 GCA_050123355.1 Planctomycetia bacterium | reverse complement strand
TTGCAACAATTTACCCAAAAGTGCTCATCTGATGGGCTTTTCTGGCATGCCTCTCTCAGTAACAATCCTTAACTATGCCAGTAATGTACAAGGATAGGTTAAAAAAACAGACTTCCCCCGAATTAGGCAATTTGGGTGTCATATAAACAACTCATTTTACTTACCGTAGTATTGATATGCCTTTTGTAATGAATTTGCCGAATCCTCAGAGGGGTTTGTCCCTTTTTACTACACAATTTTATCCCCTAATGAAGTGGAATCCCGCTCAAAACAATGGATTTCTCTCAAAAATCACGGCATTTTGCGCAAATCGTCAAGTAAATAATGACCCTTTGAAGATCACCCTTTCGGGCTAAATGGGGCTTGTTTAGAATCCCCAAGACTGATATGCTAACCCCCGCTAGAGATGGATAAGATGGGTCTCTTTGCGACCCAAATCTTGGGCCGAAACTCCAAGCGTCGGGATCGATCATGTTACCGTTTGTGCTTGTTGCACTTATCAAAATCGGATTGCTGATTGCCGGGCTCATGACCGTGGCAGCCTACCTCGTTTTGGTCGAACGATGGATTGCCGCGTGGGTTCAGGATCGACGTGGCCCGAACCGGGTCGGAATCCCCTTAACCAAGATTCGCCTTTTCGGCATCGGGCAGCCGATCGCCGATGGTGGCAAGTTCTTTTTCAAAGAGGAATTTACGCCTGGTTATGTGGATCGGATCCTTTATTTTCTGGGACCGATCATACTCTTCTCGGCCGCCATGACCACCTTTGCCGTGATCCCGTTCGGAAGCGTGCTGCCCGAAATCCCCGGTTTGCAAGAGCCGATCGAATTGGTCGTGGCACCCGGCATGGACGTCGGGATCGTTTTCGTCTTTGCCCTGGGAAGTATCGCCGTTTATGGAGTACTGCTGGCAGGTTGGGCAAGTAACAATAAATACGGGTTCCTCGGCGCATTGCGTAGCGCGGCCCAACTGATCTCCTACGAATTGCCGCTGGGGTTGGGGATCGTAGGGGTTGTTCTCGCGGCCGGCTCGTTGCGATTGGAAACGATCATCGAGGCGCAAGCGGTGGACGGCGTGTGGAACGTGGTCCTTCAGCCGCTCGGATTTCTCGTATTTTTCGTGGCCGGTTTCGCCGAGTCGGGCCGGTTGCCGTTTGACCTGTCTGAAGCGGAGCAGGAGCTGGTCGGCGGCTTTCATACCGAATATTCCGGCATGAAGCTGATGATGCTGTTGGTCAGCGAGTTTTTGCACCTGTTTGTCGTTTCGTTCATGCTCGTGATCCTTTTTTTTGGCGGTTGGCATCTTTGGGGCATTACGGGAAGCGGAAGCGACGTCACTTGGCCGGTGGCGATCGCCCGCGTGGTGATTTTGCTGGGAAAAGTGCTTTTAACCGGGCTCTTTTTCATCATGGCCCGATGGACTTGGCCCCGGTTCCGGTTCGACCAGATGATGACGCTCGTTTGGCAGGTGATCATTCCGCTCGGACTGGTTCATCTCGTGGCAGTCGCTGTCTGGAGCGAGTATGGTGTCGGCTGGGCCGAGATGCTCGGGATGTCGTATTACTGGGCCAATGCCATTTGGGGATGGAGCGTTTTTATTGTGGCGATGATCGCCCTGTGTATCTTCGTGCCGGAAACGACCGACAACCGGCCACGGATCGACCTTTAACCTTCGTAATTTTATAGAGACTCAAAATACCTATCGATGAAGCCTGACGACCCCAACGTGAAATGGATCGAGACACCCCGCCTCGGGCTGCTGGGGAAGCTCTACGTGACGCTTTTCACGCAGGGGCTCCCGACCACGTTGCGGCATTTGTTCAGTCGGAAGCAAACCGTCGCCTCGCCGGAGGTGCGTCACGAGGTCCCCGAGCCGAGTATTTATCGCGGCCTTCATCGATTGAATCGTGATGCGGACGGGCGGGTAAAATGTGTTGCCTGTTTCCTGTGTGCGACCGCGTGTCCGGCCCATTGTATCGACATCATCGCGGAAGAAAGCCCTTGGCCTGACCGAGACAAATATCCACGCCACTTCGCCATCGACGAGCTCCGCTGCATTTACTGCGGGATGTGCGAAGAAGCGTGTCCCGTCGACGCGATCGAGTTGACCCCGATCTACGACCTGACCGGGGACGATCGCGAGGAGATGATCTACGATCGTCAAAAACTGCTCCTGGTTTACGACATGACCAATGAATCAAAGCCGATGAAGACCGACGGCCATCAGGAATCGCGAGGCCTGCCGGAAAATCGGACGGACCACAACGCAATACCGGAAGGAGGAAAGGACGCATGAGCGAGACCATCGCCATCATTATCGCGGCAGCCTTTTCCGGAACGGTCGGGTTCTTTCTGATTTTGCCGGCCGGGCGTCATGAACCGATCCGTCGAAAACGGTATTTGGCCGGGATATTGCTGCTATTGATCGCGTTGGGGTTGTTCGGCGCTCGAATCACTTCGCTCGGCTCGTGGTTGGCCGACTCGCTCTTTTACGTCTTGGCAGGCGTGACACTCGTCTCGGCCGCGGCAACGGTCTCGATGCGGAAGCCGGTTTACGCGGCACTCTGGTTCGGGATGACGCTGCTCGGAACGGCCGGGCTATTTTTGTTCCAGGGGGCTCAATTCCTTGCGGTTGCGACGATCGTCGTCTATGCCGGCGCGATTCTCGTGACCTACCTGTTCGTCTTGATCCTCGCCCAGCCGGAAGGCCGTGCCCGTTATGATCGGACCAGTACCGAGCCACTGTTGGCGGCCGTGGTCGGGATGGTTTTGATCACGCTGTTGACGATCACGATCGACGGTGTCGTTCAGCACATAACCAAAGAAGCGGCGGCAAAAAAAGCGGCGTCGGCCGAACGGCTTGGGTTCAAGCGGGACCCCGAGTTGAAGAAAGGGATTCTGGCCGATCAGCATGTGGCCCGACTGGGAACGGAGCTGTTCGCTCGGCATCTCGTCGCGGTGGAAGTGGCAGGCGTCCTGCTTTTTGTCGCGCTGGTCGGCGCGACGGCCGTGAGTCGTGACGCGTTTATCCCGTGGAAAAAGAAAGGCACACCACCCACCACGCAACCGGCCGGAGAGGAGACCTAGCCATGGAATTAGGACTGCTGCACAATTATCTCCTGGTCGGTGCCATATTGGTTGGGATAGGCGTGGTCGGATTTTTGGCCCGGCGGAACATGATCATCATGTTTCTCTCGGTCGAGATGATGTTGCAAGGAATTTCGCTGAGTCTGATCGCTTGGGGACGTTACTATAACGACTACAGCGGCCAGATGATGGTCATCATGATCATCACCATCGCCGCGTGTGAGGCGGCCATCGGGCTGGCTTTGATCCTGTTGCTCGAGCATCGGCGAAGAAACATTGATATTATGTCTTGGCACTCGTTGCGAGAGTCGTGTGTCGAGGAGCCGGAGGATAAAAATCTGGCGCCGGAGGAACCGATCGAGAAACCGGACTGGCCAACGTTGCCGGTGGCGGGGCGACGGCCGGAGGAGAAAGAGGAGTTTTAGGAGTTTAAGAAGGAATCGAAAGGTTTTTGGTAATTCGGATCCAAAATAGAGCCCGCAGTCGCGGTCTCAATTTCGGCTTGGATAAGAGAAATCATAGCCACTCGATATTTGTAAAAGATAACATTTTTCAACCCACGTAGTTTTTCCAATGGTGCGTAAGCACCAACCAAAAAATGTCGACGTTGATGATATTGATACCGCTGCTGCCGCTTTTGGCGACCCTTGTGACCGCCGTGCTCGGTCCGCGAGTGCTGCGCCGGTGGAGCTCGTTGCCGTGCGTGATCGGGGTCGGGGGTGCGTGTGTGGCGAGTATTCTGCTGCTGATCCGTGTGATCGGAGCGGAAGAGACTATCGTCAAATATGGCACTTCTCAAGTCGGCGGTACAAAAGTCTTCGAGCATTTTACTTCGCTCTGGAGTTGGGCGATGGTCGATACGTTCATTGTCGAAATTTCGCTCCGCATCGACCCGCTTTCGGCGGTCATGTTGGCGACGGTCACATTTGTCAGCATGTTGGTTGTGATCTACTCGATCGGCTACATGAAGGGAGACCGTGGTGAGTGGCGGTTCTTCACGTACTTGAGCCTGTTCGTCTTCTGCATGACGATGCTCGTCTCGGTAAGCAACTTTTTGTTGCTCTATATATTCTGGGAGGGGGTCGGACTGTGCAGCTACTTCCTGATCGGGTTCTGGTACGAAAAACCGTCGGAAGTAGCTGCACA
>JASFHG010000415.1:0-4244 GCA_050123355.1 Planctomycetia bacterium | reverse complement strand
ACGAAAGAGGATCGACCGACGCCGACGCCCGATAAAACCTCCAATGCCAGATGGGTCGTCATCACGAACACCCCGCTCTATTGTGGGGGTGTCCGATTTTCGCCCGAGGCGGATAATGCGGACGGGCTGCTCGATATCTGCGAGTTCCGCGGGTCGGGCCTCCTACGAAGCCTCAGTTTTTACGCCTCGGCCAAGTTCGGGCGATGCGAAAAACTCAAACACTGCTCGGCACGCCGGGCTACCCGAATCCGCCTGACCGCCGACGAGCCGCTCCCATATCAGATCGATGGTGATCCCGGCGGCACGCTGCCGGTCGACATCGAGTTAATACCCCAAGCCCTTACCCTTTTGGTTCCCGATAAAAAATGAACGAGTCGTTTCCAGTAAACCAACCGGCCCACGTCGGCCCTTATCGTTGCGGAACAGGCGAGCCTCTGATGGTGATCGCCGGGCCGTGTGTCATGGAAGAGGCGTCGATGGTCCTCGATATCGCCCGCCACCTGGCACAACTGGCCGACGAGCTACCGATCCAGCTCGTCTTCAAGGCCTCGTTCGACAAAGCCAACCGGACCAGCGTCACTTCCTTCCGAGGCCCCGGCATGGAACGCGGCCTGGAAATCCTCGCCCAGGTGAAGGAAGAAACCGGCTTGCCGGTCACGACCGATATCCACGAGCCATCGCAAGCGGAGCCGGTCGCCAAAGTATGCGAGCTCCTCCAGGTGCCCGCGTTCTTGGCCCGGCAAACCGATCTGTTGGTCGCGGCCGGAAAGACAGGCCGGGCGGTCAACGTGAAAAAAGGTCAGTTCATGGCCCCGTGGGATATGCGGCATGTGGTCGACAAACTGTCGTCGATCGGCTGTCGTGACATCTTGCTCTGCGAGCGAGGCACCTTTTTCGGCTACGGGCGGTTGGTCAACGACATGCGGTCCTTGCCAGAGATGCGAGCGCTCGGCGTGCCGGTGGTTTACGACGCGACACACAGTGTCCAAGAGCCCGGCGGGCTGGGCGGTACCACCGGCGGAAACCGGGCGATGGTCGAGCCGCTTGCTCGAGCGGCGGTCGCGGTCGGCATCGACGCGATCTTTTTCGAGACGCATCCCGATCCGGATCACGCCAAAAGTGACGGCCCCAACATGGTCCCGCTCGATCAGTTCGGCCCGATGCTCCAACGACTATTAAAAATACGCGAAGCCTGTTAAGATCAATAGAAACCATTTGCAAAACATTGTTAGCCCGGCCGCCTGCGGCCGGAAATGCAGTACAACCTGTCGCAGGTGACGGGGCTAACACACATAAGCACGAACTTTGGTGGTTTTGAAATAGTTTTCAAACCCAATACACGGAGAGACGATCGTGAAATCCTATAAGATGACGAAAAGATCCTTGGTACTGACCCTTTCTGTCACGCTGCTGCTGATCGGCGTCAGTTTCCTGCTGCTGCCGGGCTGCGATTCTTCGGAAACCTCGTCCATGAGCACGGAAGATGACTCGGCCTTGTTCCAGGAAGATTACTTCAAATACGCGGTCGACATGCTGCAACGGCTTAACGAGTCGAGTGGCGGCGCGATGCGTCAACAGATCGTCGACCACTTGAATCAATGGGCCCCGTCGCAAAAACCGCCCAAAAACTGGGCCCTCGATCCGATACTGGCCGAACTGCCGAAGGACCTCCAGCCTCAAAAACTGGACGACCTCCACTTCACGACCGCCGACGGTTTTGAACTTCAGCAAGCGATCTGGATGCGGGATCTTTCCGCATGGGTTTGTGAAGACGTACACGACCCGGTCGAGCAAGGCACCAAACTTTTCGATTGGATCGTCCGCAATATCCAGCTCCGACAGACGCCCGACGACGGCTACGGCTCGATCCCCAAGCAGCCGTGGGAAGCACTCTTTTTCGGAAGAGGGATCGCCGTGGAACGGGCATGGGTCTTCGCCTTGGCCGCAAAACAGTTGGCCTTGGATGCGGTGATCCTGGCCGTCCCCTTGAAGGATGATCCCGAAAAACTGGTCCCCTGGGCCATCGGACTGGTCGACGGAAAAGAACTGTATCTGTTCGAGCCGGCATTGGGGTTGCCGATCCCGGCCAAGAACGGAATCTCGTTTGAAAACAATCAACTTATCGTCAAACCGGCCACGCTTTCGGAGGTCTTGGCAAACCCGACGATCCTCGAATCGCTCGACATCAACAAAACGTTACGATACCCGTTCACCATCGAGCAGATCAAACAATCGGTCGCGATGATCCCCACCTCGGCCGCTTCGCTCTCCGCCCGCTTCGCCTTGATCGAGTCTCGTATGACCGGCGACCAGCGAGTGGTTTTGACGGCCCATCCATCGGCCTTCGCCAAAGAGCTCCAAGAAGTAAAAGGCCTCGCACCGGACCGCATCCGGCTTTGGCCCCGCCCGTTTGTCGTCGACGAAAAACGAGCAAAACTGGGCCCCAAGGAAGAAGCGACCCTTGCCGTTGCCATGCGTCCCTTCACGATAGGTCAAGAATCGCTGCTCTGGAGAGGCCGCGTCTCCCACATTATGGGCAAGCTGACCGGAAAACAGGGAGCCTCGTTATACTACCAAAAGGCGAGAATCCCCGAACGTACCTTGTCCGAATATGAACAGCAATTCAGCTCCGATTCCTCCATAAGCAAAAAGGAAGTCGCTCAAGCAATGCGAGCTTTCTACAAAGCGAAAGAAGATGCCACTTATTGGCTCGGCCTGGTCAACTATTCGATCGACGATGAACAAGCAACCCTGGACTACTTGAAAAAAATCATTCAGCCCCCGATCTATTATCGACCAAACATGCCGACCTTGCCCAAGCCGCGATGGCTCATAGGCGCATGCTATAACCTTGGCCGCAGTTATGAGCGGGCCGGCAATTTGAATCTGGCGGTCAAAAGCTATCTTGCCCTGAAAAATGCTCCCACCACGTACGGCAACCTGGTTCGAGTAAGCTGGCTGAACCCGGCCTTGGATCAACCAATCCTCTTCGAGGAACCAGAAGCCACGCCGCCGGAGAAAGCTCCCGAGAAGGAAGAAAAAGCAGCGGAGAAAAAGGGAAACGAAGAATAACCCTTCGCCACGGCTCACTTTTCAAGAACGGCTCTTCTTAAAACCTTCTATCTATATATGGTTAGCCCGGTCGCCTGCGACCGGAATCTCAACTCAACCGCGCGCGGCCGGGCTAACCATTTGGCAATTCTGGCCTTCCCTTGTTTTGCCTATCTTACCATCCTGCCCTTTCAATCCGTTCTTCCCGCATTTCTGATAGAATCCGCAAATTTTCCCTATATTCCAAAACCGGTAATAACCGATCGGACCGATAGATGCAAAAAATATCGCTGAGGGACTGTCTCTTCGTAGGTGCTACCGCGCACCCAAACGTGAGAAACCTTGACCAACCACACATCGTAAAGAGCAAAAGCAAGGCAGCGATTAAGCCAATACCAACATGATTGGGGGGAAATAAGAGATGTTCAAGAAACGATATACGAAAACTCTAGCAGGAGCCTCTCTGTTCCTCGTTTTCCTTATTCTAGGCGTCAGCCAGGCGGCCGAGATCGTTGTAAACACCGACGATACCTGGAGTGATGACTCCGGTTTCAGCGCAGGTGACACGGTGGTCGTCAATAGCGCGGCCACATTGACCGTCGATGGAGACGCGGCAGGCAAAACGCTTGCCTCGATCGCGCTCGCTTCGCCCGCAAGCTCAGGTATCGGCACCTTGACTCTAACAGCCGATGGCGAATTAAGCGTGGGAACTCTCATCCTTGGCGATGACAATGACGGCAATCTCAATTTGGCCGCCGGTTCGACGTTTTCAGTAAACGAAATCACGTTCAATCGCGGAACCATCGTCAACGAAGGGCTGCAATATTGGAATAGCAAAACAATCAACTGGAACAACACGAACCCGATCATTTTTGACGGCAGCGGCGGCTTGATCTACTTCGGAACCCAAGCCAGCGGTCAAAGCTTGACGCTACTCGATGGAACGTTGAACACCACGGGCGATTTGGACGCAGACGACTTCACTCTGACCGGTGGCCTGGTTCAGGTTGCCGGTGATCTAACCTTCAATCAACAGCTCACCTTGGGCGGCGGTGCACTCGAATTGCAAACAGGCAGTACGTGGACCATGGACCAAGACCAATCGGCCGGGACCATTATTGTCAGTGGTGGTACCGTCACGCTCGAAATGGCTCAAAATTTCCAAACCGGCGGCGGATCCATCTCCATGTCCG
>JASFHG010000414.1:0-4248 GCA_050123355.1 Planctomycetia bacterium | reverse complement strand
CTGAAATCACAGAAAATTATAAAGGAGAGAATCTTCCCCTACCGAATGAAAAACCATAGGACCCAAGGCAAGGTCGTTGCGAGATAGTATTTATAGATAACGGTTTCGAGCCACAAAAAAATTAGCCCTTGCTACCTTGACCAGTTTGAATAGGAGGAGTATAATCGCTCCCACAAATGAAGTCAGCTAGCGGAAGACGGTGAAAATCCGTCGCGGACGCGCCGCTGTAACCGGCCTTGAGAATAGCTGGTTAAAGCCACTGTTTGCCTTGCAAGCGGGAAGGCTTTTTCCGAGGAGCTTGCCGGAAGCCAGAAGACGTACCTGACTTAAGAGTAGGACTGCCTCGCGAATCGGGCGGAAGTACAAAGCGGCGTCTTGCGTCTTTTTCTAAATGGATGCGTTTCTTCGAAGAATTTCGACGCGGTTTTGACATTTTCGTTCTGTCGCTGTCGTATCTCTCGCTCTGTTGGCGACGTGATCCTTGCTCTTGCATGCCTTAGACAACCTGTGATTTGGCAGAGCCGATCTGCCGGCATGTCTGGACTATAGAGAACTCTACGCGAATTTGGAGCAAGACAAAAATGGAAACTCACGTACTCGGATTTCCCCGAATCGGGGCAAAGCGTGAACTGAAACACGCTTTGGAAAAATATTGGAAAGCGGAAATTGCCGAATCGGAACTGATCCGAACCGCAACCGATCTGAAACTGCGCCATTGGGCGGATCAAGATAGCCAGGGCCTTTCGCTCATTACGGTCGGCGATTTTTCGTTCTACGACCACGTTCTCGATACGATCGCCATGCTGGGAGCCGTGCCCGAACGTTTTGATTGGCAAGGGAATTCGGTCAATTGGGACACTTATTTTTGCATGGCGCGCGGAAATGCCAAGGCAAACCTTCCCGCGATGGAAATGACCAAGTGGTTCGACACGAATTACCACTATATCGTGCCCGAGTTCAGCGAGTCGCTCGATATCCGCTTGGCATCGCACCAAATTTTGGACGACGTTCAATTTGCAAAAGGGATCGGCTATCGCCCGAAGCCGGTGCTTCTCGGACCGATAACCTTTTTGTGCCTCGGCAAGGAAACCGACTCATGCAACCGTTGGGACTTTTTGGATGATATCGTAAGCGTTTACGAGCAAATGCTGACCCTCCTCGGCGGAGAATGCGAGTGGATTCAGATCGACGAGCCGATCCTTTGCACGGACCTCCCCCCGGAAGCAGCCGACGCTTTCCGAAAAGTTTACCAACGTTTATTGAGGTCTGCATTGCTAATGAACCGCTCTGCGGCCGGAAATCCAGCAAACCCGGCTGGGACAGCCGCGTTTGCGGTTGCACAACGATCATTAAATACATCGGGGTCAATAAATCAAGCGTCGGGCAAGGCGAAGCTGATGCTCGCAACCTATTTCGGGCCGCTACGTGAAAATCTCGACTTGGCCGTATCGCTCGGCTGCGATGCGTTGCACGTCGACCTGGTTCGGGCCGAAGAACAACTGGACGAGGTGCTCGACGCCCTGCCGGACGAGATGATCCTTTCGGCCGGTATCGTCGACGGGCGAAACGTCTGGAAAAACGATCTCGAGCACTCGATCGACCTCTTGAAACCGGCGCTGCAAAAACTGGGGCAGGAGCGTCTGATGGTCGGATCGAGTTGCTCGCTTTTACACAGCCCGGTCGATCTGGAGCAAGAGACCGAGCTGCCCAATGAATTGAAAGATTGGATGGCATTCGCCGTCCAGAAATGCGAAGAGGTCGTTCTTATTCGCGATGCATTGTGTGGTGAAAATATCGACGTCATGCTGGGTCGCAACCGCCAATCCACCCAGAACCGGCGCAACAGCCCACGGTGTACCGACCAAGAGGTTCGCCAACGAGCGGCTTCGGTCACGCCGAAGATGCTGCAACGAAACAGCGACTATGTCCGTCGCAAGGCGATTCAAAGCGAACACTACGACTGGCCGCTGTTCCCCACGACGACCATCGGCTCGTTTCCGCAGACAAAGGAAATTCGCCAAAAGCGCCGCCAATATCAAAACGGCAATCTGACGAAAGAGGAATACGAAACGTTTCTCCAACACAAGATCGAAAGGGTTGTTCGTGTCCAGGAAGAATTGGATCTTGACGTTTTGGTGCATGGCGAACCGGAGCGAAACGACATGGTCGAGTATTTCGGACGGCAACTGGACGGTTTTTGTTTCACCCAGAACGGTTGGGTGCAAAGTTACGGCAGCCGTTGCGTGAAACCGCCGATCATTTACGGCGACGTGTCGCGGCCCGAGGCGATGACGGTCGATTGGATCCTTTACGCACAATCGTTGACCGATCGCCCCATGAAAGGGATGCTTACCGGTCCGGTCACGATCCTTTGCTGGAGTTTTGTCCGCAACGACCTGCCCCGTTCGGAAGTTTGCAAGCAGATCGCCCTGGCGATTCGTGACGAGGTCTTGGATCTCGAAAAGGCGGGCATCCGTCTGATCCAGATCGACGAGGCCGCGCTGCGCGAGGGGATGCCGTTGCGGGAACGCGATGCGAAAGACTATCTCCGCTGGGCCGTGGATGGTTTCCGATTGACGGCGAGCGGCGTCGACGACTCGACCCAGATCCACACGCACATGTGCTACAGCGAGTTCAACAAAATCATCGAATCGATCGCCGAGATGGACGCCGACGTGATCAGCATCGAGGCAAGCCGCAGCAAAATGGAGCTTCTCCACGCCTTCCGGCATTTCGAATATCCCAACGAGATCGGGCCCGGGGTCTACGACATCCACAGTCCTCGTGTCCCGACGGTCGAAGAAATGTTGGCTCTTTTGAAAGCGGCCCTGGAAGTCGTTCCTGCCGAACGGCTTTGGGTGAACCCCGATTGCGGCCTGAAAACGCGACAATGGCCCGAGACTCGCCAGTCCTTGCAAAACATGGTCGAAGCCACTAAACTCCTACGTAAGGAACACGAAACGGTCTCTGTTTAAAATACAAATCAGTAGCTCCAAATTTGATGTAACTTTGTCCAAGCCGGAAATGAGGCGTCAGCCTCTTTTCCGGATAATATCCGGATTAGAGCCTGCTGACGCAGTCTCAAATCCGGCTTAAAATTCTTGGAAATAAGGAAATTGGAACTACTGAAAGTTTAAAATACAAAAGGAAATCTACGAAAAATATTTATCCACGGAAGGGTTTTCATGGAAAATCACGCTACGGTATTGGAATCACCGCAAACCGCAAACCACTCAAAAAAAGGATTTCACCTCGACTCTATCCAAAAACGTGACGGACAGGTGGTCTCGTTCAACGCAAGCAAGATAACCCTTGCCATCCAACGGGCCGGCGAAGCGGCAGGTGAATTTGATGATTCCACCGCGCAAACACTGACGCTTCGTGTCCTCACGGTCCTCGCCACGGTCTTGAACCAGGCCACGCCAACGGTCGAAAACGTGCAAGACGTCGTCGAGGAAGTCCTGCTCTCTTCCCCGTTCAAAAAGACCGCCAAAGCCTACATCCTCTATCGCGACCAACATGCACGGATTCGCGACATGGCCGTCCAGAACGAGATCAATCTGATCGACGGCTATCTCGAACAGCTCGACTGGCGGGTGCGCGAGAACAGCAACATGGCCTATTCCCTGCAAGGGCTCAACAGCCATATCTCCAGCGAAATGAGCAAGACCTACTGGCTCAACCGGATCTACACGCAAGACGTACGCGAGGCGCATCTCGGCGGCGATTTCCACCTGCACGACCTGGGCCAGCTCTCGGTCTACTGCGTCGGCTGGGACTTGCACGACCTGCTGAGTTCGGGTTTTCGCGGGGTCTCGGGCAAGGCGGAAAGCTTGCCTGCCAAGCATTTTCGATCCGCCCTGGGCCAGATCGTCAACTTTTTCTACACGCTCCAAGGCGAAGCGGCCGGCGCGCAGGCGTTCTCGAACTTCGATACGTATCTCGCCCCGTTCATCCGCTACGACAACCTCTCGTACGAAGAAGTCCGCCAATCGTTGCAAGAGTTCGTCTTCAACGTCAACGTACCGACCCGCGTCGGGTTCCAAACCCCCTTCACCAACGTCACGCTCGACCTGCAACCGCCGAAATGGCTGAAAGATCAACCGGTAATCATCGGCGGCAAACATCAAAAGGAAACCTACGGCGATTTCGGCAAAGAGATGATCACGTTCAATCGGGCCTTCCTCGATGTGCTCGCCGAAGGGGATGCGAAGGGCCGCGTCTTCACCTTCCCGATCCCCACCTACA
>JASFHG010000413.1:0-4258 GCA_050123355.1 Planctomycetia bacterium | reverse complement strand
GGCGGCGCGATGGTTTTTCCCCAGGTAAGTGGGGCAAAAACGTTGAATTTGTGGTAACAGTGGTGGCATCGCATGGGGACCACCAAGAAAAGTTTCATCGCGAACCGCCTCCAGCCCGTAATTTCGCGTCGATAGGCTTTCTCGGTCCAGCAAACAGGACATTTCATAGCTTTTTACCGTAAAAAAGAGGGTTTCACCTTCTGGTAACGTAAAGTTGAGTAGAGAGGAAAATACGGAATATCACGACCTCGGTCAAGGTCATTTTGGATGGTATGTTAGTGGTTTTTAAGAGGTTAAGGCGATGAGCTTACGGCGAATTATTTTGGGTACCTTTTGGGGCATGATGTTGTCGGCCTGTCCGGAGGCCGAGGCGCAGATCGTGTTCGAAAATCTTACCCCCAAGTCGACCGTGGATGAGCGGACCAACATCGCTCCGAAAAACATCCCGATGGCGCCGATGGAGCGGATGCAGGCTCCGTCGAAGCCGAGTGCGCCGATGCCCGGTTTCCAGCAAAATGTCATCGCTCCTCGTCCGATCATGAAGTCGCCGATCCAGTTCAGCAACATGCGGTCGAACTCGATCCGCACGAACATGAACAAGATCACGTTCACCCCGATGGTCAAGGATTATATCAAGCCCCAGCCGATCCACATGGACTACATGGTCCGCACGATCGAGCCCGGCAAAAAAATGGCCCTTCCCCCGCCGATCGAGCCGGCCCATTGGGCCTTCAACCCGACCCTGCGCGGCGATCAGCAAGCGGAGATCCGCTACGATACGTCGATTCGGACACCCATGAAAGACTACAATTCCCCCTACCATAAAGACATCCCCTTGCATCCGATGGCGTGGTAGGAAGCTTTTGAAGTTTGAAGTGTGAAGTTAGAAGTTTGAAGTGGGGGACGTTTTCGGGTAAACTGGTTGTCTTAGGGATTTTCCTCGTTATTATTTCTGCCAGTAGTGTCCTCAAGCCGAAATTGGGACGCCAGTCCCTATTTTGGGTTTCGTTTTCAACCTTCAAACTTCACACTTCTAACTTCAAACTTCCATGACCCGCCTCGAAAATGCCTACGAAAAAGCGTGCGATGCTCTGATTGCCGAACGGGACGGTTCGGGCGTCTGGGTGGGGCGGCTTTCCGACTCGGCCCTGTCGACGGCGACGGCCGTCAGTGCTCTGGCGATGGTCGATCGGCAGCGGGAAGGTGAGCCGCAATTTGCCGAGTTGATCCGTGCGGCCGTGCGGCAGCTTGCGGCGTGGCAGAACGAGGACGGCGGCTGGGGCGATACGGACCGAAGTTTCTCGAATATCGCGACGACGATGCTCGTTCGTGCGGCGTTTCATCTGGCCGATCAGGCCGAAGCCTATACGGACGTGCTCCGCCGGGCCGAGGTGTACATCGAAAAGGAAGGCGGGATCGACGGGCTGCGTCGCCGGTTCGGGAAGGACAAGACGTTTGCCGTCCCGATTCTGACCAACTGTGCCTTGGCCGGGCTGGTCGACTGGTCGGAGGTCGCGCGGCTCCCGTTCGAGTTGGCTTGCCTGCCGTTCGACCGTTTAAAATGGCTCCGGCTGCCGGTCGTCAGCTACGCGATCCCGGCCCTGGTCGCGATCGGTCAGGCAGTCCACTTCCATCGAAAGCCGAGGGGGCCCCTGCGATGGATCCGGCAGAAGGCGATTTGCCCGAGCCTGCGTGTTCTCGAGCGGATGCAGCCTGACAGCGGCGGTTTTCTGGAGGCGACGCCGCTGACCTCGTTCGTCGTGATGAGCCTCGCCTCGATCGGGCAGGTCGACCACCCGGTCGTCCGGCGTGGCGTCGAGTTTCTCCTCCGCTCGGCCCGCGAGAACCATGCCTGGCCGATCGATGAGGATCTTTCCACTTGGGTGACGACCCTTTCGCTGAATGCCTTGTTACCGGTAGTTTGCCACGACAATATTCCAGAGGATAGTTTAGCCGACGAACATCGTTCGTCGTGTTTTTCTGTTTCCGAACGCGCTGAACGATGTCCGGCGGCTAAACTTCATGCGGAGTGGGAGACGCTGCTGCGTACCCTGCTTGACCGTCAGCAGACCGAGGTGCATCCGTTCACGAGTGCCGAGCCGGGCGGGTGGGGATGGACCGGGCTGAGCGGTGCCGTGCCCGACGTCGACGATACGGCCGGTGCACTGCTGGCGCTCCATGCCCTTCGCGAAAAGGGGCTCCAAAAAAACTGGCTTACTGTCGATAATTCACTCGATCAGGCGATCCGGCAAGCGGCTGCGACAGCAATCGGTTGGCTCTTAAGTGTCCAGAATCGTGACGGCGGTTGGCCGACGTTTTGCCGAGGTTGGGGGACGATGCCGTTCGATCGGAGCACGGTCGACCTGACGGCCCATGTCCTGCGGGCATTCAAGATGTGGCATGATCTGGACCGTCGTATCGAGGCAGCTTGCGAGCGAGGTTTTGTTTTTTTAAGCCGGGTGCAGCAAGAAGACGGTTCTTGGTCGCCGCTCTGGTTCGGGAACCAACATCATCCGGCCGAGGAGAATCCGATCTTCGGGACGGCCCGAGTCTTGTTGGCGTATCGTGATTACCATAAAGGATCCACTTCCGAGGCTCAACGTGGGGCGGACTGGCTCGTTGGGCAGCAGAATTCGGATGGTGGCTGGGGCGGCAATTTGGCGGACCGGTCGAGCACGGAGGAGACGGCCGTCACCCTGTCGGCTCTGATTGGGGGGTGGACGGAGGCGGATTATGGGGATAGGATCGAACAAGGGTTAAATTGGCTGATTTCGGCTGTTGAAACAGACGATTATCGCCATGCCTCGCCGATCGGCCTCTATTTTTCCCGCCTTTGGTATTATGAACGTCTGTACCCGTTGATCTTCACCGTCGATGCGCTGCGTCGGAGTGTTGATCGCTGATTTTGCATGAGTGTAATCGTACCATTTGTGCGCACGTTCGTTAGCCGCGTGACTTTATGTCCGCGATTAAACGATGCAGCGTGTGTTGGGATCGGTTTTTCAAAAAAATAGTGTGTGGAAACGTTGTCGTTGCTGCGAATGGAACCGGCAAATCGCGGACATGAAGTCGCGCGGTTAACGAACCGGTGCACGGTTGGAGCGGTAGCACTTGTGAACGATTGAAATTGAAGTAAATAGATTTTCTCCCATGTCCTCACTTCCTGAAAAGCGACCTAATCGGCCAGCTCCGTTTGTGCCGCAGCCGGAACGCGTGAAGCGTGTGCCGGGGGAGAAGGAGGTGCGCGAGCAGATCCGGGAGGCGGTTGCCGAGGTGGTCGAGGATTGGGACCGGTCGAAGCCGCTCGACCGTGGTCGGCTCGAGCCGGAGGCGCGACGGGTGCTCGGGGAGCTCGGCCTGGACGATGCCTATCTCGCTTGGACGATGGTGATACTCGGCAGCGAGTTCTGGAGTGATCAGGTGGCCGGGATCCCGTTCCAACGCCGGCTGCTTCTGTTGCCTCACTGCTTGCGAAACGTGGAGACCTGCCCAGCCCGCTTCAACGAGCTCGGCCTGCTCTGCCAGAACTGCGGAGCGTGTCGGCTGAGCGATCTGCGGCGGACGGCCGAGCAGCTTGGCTATCAGGTGCTCATCGCCGAGGGGTCGCCGGCCGTGATGCAGGTGATTCTCGGCGGTCATGCCGACGCGTTGCTCGGCGTGTCGTGTCTCGATGTGCTGGAGCGGTCGCTGGATCGGATTCTTTTGGCGGGCATCCCGAGCATGGCCGTTCCGCTGTGGGACAGCAAGTGTCGCGACTCCGAGACGGACGAGGATTGGGTCCTCGACATGATCCGGACCCCCTACCAACCGTCGCGGCTGGAGACCCATACCTATATCCACCTGCTCCGTGCGGCACGCCGGATCTTTGGGCCGGAGGAGTTCGAGTGGCTCATCCCTCGCGATCGTTCGGTGGACCAGGATGCTTCGTCGCCGGTCCGGAAGAAAGTCGATTTCGAGGAGATCGCGTCGCTCGACCCGGTCGCGATGACCGAAGCGATCGCCTACGACTTTTTGCTCCAAGGGGGCAAGCGTGCCCGCCCGTTCGTGACGCTCGCTACGTATGACGCCATGAAAGGTGGTCGTTCGATGGGTGCCGATGGGGCGGAACATGCCGAGAAGATTCCCGACCCGGTCCGGCGCGTGGCGGCCGCGATCGAGGTCTTTCATAAGGCATCGCTCGTTCATGACGACATTGAAGATGGCGATGCTTACCGCTATGGCCGGCCGACTGTCGACCATCAATTTGGCACGCCGACGG
>JASFHG010000412.1:0-4262 GCA_050123355.1 Planctomycetia bacterium | reverse complement strand
AGGGGTTGAAGTTACCTCACTATGGACGGTCAAGCGTGTATAGCCGGAAAGTGGCCCATATGTTAAATAATCAAGCGTGTAATCGGTGTCGGGGGTCGCGGTGGTTAGCGAGTCCCAATCGTTGAGTGTGGGGTTCCACCATCGGATAGGGTCATCTCCGGTAATCAAGTCGAGGAAATCTCCCAGCGAGTCATCTGTTTCGCCAGGAAGGGCCAGCATGCCACCGGCTGACATGTTGATGAAACTTTGGCCACTGCCATTGGAATCAACCATCAAGGTTGATGTGGATTGCACCACGACCATTCCATTTTCAGTAATATTTAAATTTCCAGTCCCTGTTTGACCAACAATAAGGCCACAATCGCTATCCAATTTAGAGTCCGAACCAGATACGGTTATAGTGCCAATGGAACCGACATTTTGTCCCAGAATAACAATGTTGCTATTATGCACGTTTCCACCGTTGAGGATATTTAATTCACCAGTACCATTTTTGCCGACGGCAATATCATTGCTGTCCCAGTTGGAATCAGTATCGGAAATAGTAACGGTCCCTTTTATTCCCCAGGTGTTGCCGAGAATACCTTGATCGGTAGTGATGTTATCTCCGCTGTTAACAATCAAGGATCCATCCAGTTTTTTTCCAATGTAAGCGTCTGTACCATTCCAACTCACGTTACCCTCGGTAATGATTTCGGCTTGAACGATGGAAGTAGATACAATCAAAACTAAAAGGAGATATTTGATGGAAGTATTCATGGGGGACCGCCTAAAAAATGAAGTGATCGATTGTTGGATTTGATGATTGGTAGCACGCCGATTCTGTCTCCAAGACAGAATAGAACCAAAAGAATATTCTGAACGATAATGCTGGCAAAATGTGCCGGCAGATACGGTTAAGGTATATCAGAAAACCGTTATTCTACTTCTGATAATTAGTTAAGACAAGTGTCCTTATTATCCCTCTAAAGTATGGAAAACCTAAGAATTTAGCGATTTTTTGGCCTGGATACTTGAAAAAGGATGGGAGGGTCATATATCCTGGCTCACGTTGCAGTAACAAAACCCCCTCCATTTCCTGGCTTTCCCCATATGTCGTATTTGGCTTGCCGGGAAGTTTTACCCGCCTTACCGGAACTGAGGTTTCAAAACGGAGTAGAATCATGAGACGAATTGCATTTTATAGTGTTTTCCTGTTTGCCGTATTGGCTACGTGTGCTGTTGCAGAAGAGAAAAAGAATAACGGTCCCGACAAAAAAGAGCCTGCGGCCCAGGCTACCCAAAATGAGAAATCGGTTGACAAAAAAACGACAACCGATGCTGATACAAAATCTGCTTCCCAAAAGGACTCAGACAAATCGGCTGAACCCCAGAAGGGTAAGGATGGGCTCTATCAGATCGAGAAAAACATTGTGGAGTATACCAATCGGGAACGAGTACGTCGTGGCTTGAAGCCACTGGCTATTGATAAGACATTGGTCGAGTCGGCAAGGGGGCAGGCAAAGTGGATGACGAGAACCCGTCGCCTTCAGCATACACGGAAACCCGTGGCCGAAAATATCGCCATGGGGTACCGCACAAGCGAAAGTGTGGTGCGAGGATGGATGAACTCGAAGGGCCATCGTGCGAACATTCTTAATTCGAGCTACCGTCGTATTGGCGTCGCCGCCTACAGGGCCCCGGATGGTACCGTTTGGTGGTGTCAACAATTTCTCCGCTAAGGTTGGAAGTAGAAGGAAAAATTCTCTTGCTTAGAAGACAAAGTTTTATTTTTCTTCTGTTAATCAGCATATTCTCATCGGCCGTTATGGCGCAGGCGTCACAGCGGCCGAATGTGCTTTTTATCGCGGTTGACGATCTGCGTCCCGAGATGAAATGCTATGGCGTGCAGAAAATGGTTACGCCCAATCTGGACCGGCTTGCCGGGCAGGGTGTGCGATTTGACCATGCCTATTGCAATATTGCCGTTTGCGGTGCGTCGCGAGCGAGTCTCCTGAAAGGGATGCGACCGACCCCGACGCGTTTTAAAAATGCCGGTACCAAGGCTAAAAAGGACGCGCCGAATGTTCCGTCTCTACCGATGCTGCTGAAGCGAAACGGTTATCATACGGCTTCTTTCGGGAAGATTTATCATTATCAGCAGGACGATCCCCAGGCATGGAGCGAGCCGCCGTGGCGAGAATCGCCGGATCGTTTTATTGCATGGTGGGCATTGCCGGAAAACCGAAAGGGCGAGAAGCGGCCCGGCGGTCGCATGTCGCGTGGCCCGGCCTACGAAGCGGCCGACAAGCCCGAATCGATCTACCCCGACTACGTTACCGGCAGCGAAACGATCAAGGCGATGCGGCGACTGGCGAAACAGGATAAGCCATTTTTCCTCGCTTGTGGTTTTTATAAACCGCACTTGCCGTTTGTCGCCCCCAAGAAATATTGGGACCTCTATCCCGAGGACAAGGTGACCTTGCCCGACAATATGTACTTTCCCCGCGATCTGTCGAAGGTGTTTGGCTACAACTGGCGGGAGCTGCGCAGATATCGGGATATTCCTCAAAAAGGTCCTGTTTCCGAAGAGACAACCCGAAATCTGGTGCGGGGCTATGCCGCTTGCGTCAGTTTTACCGATGCCCAGATCGGTCGATTGCTCGATGAGTTGAAGCGATTGGGCCTGGCCGAGAACACGATCGTCGTCCTCTGGGGCGACCATGGCTGGCAGGTCGGCGAGCATGGGCTGTGGTGCAAGCATACCAATTTCGAGGTTGCCACGCGGGTGCCGCTTTTGATTGCCGCCCCCGGCGTGAAAAGCGGTCGTGCCAGTCGCCAGTTGGTCGAGTATGTCGATATCTATCCAACGATGTGCGAGCTGATTGGGTTGCCGCTGCCTGACCATTCTACAGGGCAAGAGTATGGTGCCGCTGCTGAAGGACGTCGACGCTTCTCATAAAAAGGCCATCTTCACCCGTTATGGCGGCGGCGATGCCGTTCGGACCGAGCGTTACCATTACCTGGAGATGCGGACGAAGAACGGAGCAGGCAAGCTCCAGGGGGTTGCTCTTTTCGATCTCAAAAAAGACCCTGACGAGAACCAAAACGTCTCAGGCGATCCGGCGTACGCCGAAATCCGCCAGCAATTGAAGGTGATGCTGGACAAGCAGAGAAAGGCTCTACGCACGGAAAAATAGCCCACCGTCCCTATTCTGAAGGGGGGTGAGGCTTTGCTTGGTATAAAACCGTTTTTCTTCTACAGCATTCCCCCCGATTGGGCCGATTAACTCTTTTTTACGCATCTTCGCATCAAACCGTGGCATTTCCGTGGAATTGGGCAAGATCGTTCGACTTTACGGTGAGCTGCTATCCCTCCCAAAAACCGGGAAAAATCACCTTCCGGTGCATTGCAAAGGTAGCAATAGTCCGGTACGATAAGGGATTCTCTGCCTCTATCCGCCAAAGGGTTAGGGCCGAGATGGTCGTTTTCGACCACAACAAGGACGAATTATTACCCGTTATTATTCATGTTCGAGTCACTCCAGCAAGGCCTTGGTTCCGCACTGAAGTCAATTCGTGGCCAAGCGAAGTTGACCGAGTCGAACATGCGCGACGGGCTGAAACTCGTTCAGCAGGCACTGCTCGAGGCGGACGTCAATTACTCGGTCGTGAAAGAGTTCATGGACCGGGTGACGGAAGAGGCGATCGGGGAAAAGGTCCTTCGCTCGCTCAAGCCTGAGGAGCACCTGGTTGGGATTGTCCATCGGGAATTGATAAACCTGATGGGCCCGGTCGACCACTCACTTCATTTGAAAAAAGATGACGTGACCGTCCTGATGCTTTGCGGTCTGCAGGGGTCTGGTAAAACGACCACCTGCGGAAAGCTGGGACGGATGATGAAGAGCCGAGGGTTGCAGCCCTTGCTCGTGGCGGCCGACCTTCAGCGTCCGGCGGCAATCCAACAATTGGAAGTTTTGGGCGAGCAGCTCGACCTGCCCGTCTTTGCAGACAAACAGGCGTCCGATCCGGGTGCCGTTTGTCATAACGCGGTTAAGCATGCCAAGTCGATCGGTGCCGATGTCATCGTTCTCGACACGGCAGGCCGGTTGCATATCGACGACGAGTTGATGGCTCAGCTCGAACGGATCGATCGACGATGCAACCCACAACAGATTTACCTGGTCGTCGACGCGATGACCGGGCAAGACGCGGTCAACAGTGCCAAGGTGTTTAACGAGGCCCTGGAGCTGGACGGCGTGATTATGACCAAACTTGACGGT
>JASFHG010000411.1:0-4267 GCA_050123355.1 Planctomycetia bacterium | reverse complement strand
GTTTTTGTGCTGGGCATGAAACCTTCAACCTTGTACAAAAAATTTCCGTTGTAGGCGAAGCTCGAAAAATAACGAGCTCGCATGTGTACCAATAAAAAATATATGTATGCTTAAAAGGGAATCTCGTCGCTGGGCGGTTCGGACGGGCCGCTGTCATAGTTGCCACCGCTTTGCGATTCCTGGCGGGCCGGTCGACTGCCGCCACCACCGCCACTGCCGGACGATCCGCCACGGCCGCCGAGCATCTGCATTCGTTCGCCGATGACCTTCAGCTTCGATCGCTTTTGGCCTTCTTGTTCCCACGTGTCCATCTTGAGTCGACCTTCGATCAAAACGGACGAGCCCTTGCCGAGATACTCGGAAGCGACTTCCGCCGTTCGACCCCACAGGGTCACGTCGATGAAGCTGGTCTCTTCAATCCATTCTCCTTGCTGGTTCTTGCGGCGATCGTTGACCGCCAAGCCCAGATCAAGGACCGCGGTTCCGCTTTGCAGGTACCGGATGTCCAGGTCACGAGTTACGTTCCCGACCAAAATGACGCGATTGAAACTTGCCATGATGTGTCTCCCACGTTTTAGAAGCAGTTTTATAACTTTCTGGCATTCCATATCTTGTGGTCGATCCTTCGGATAACCACAAGGTGTCGTATGAAAATGGAACGATTTTGAGTTATGAAACCAGTTCTAGGGTCATTCCTGCCGACCCACTCAAAACGAGCAAGCAGGAAGGATTTTCCTACCATTTCGTGAGCCTCGACAACGTGCCGGACTCGTATACAGGGAACCAAACCGAAACCGGATCCCGATTACCAAAACGGTGACGATTGATTTAACGAAGCCTAGTCGGCGATAGCTTCTTCTGAAACTGTGTCCGAATCAAATTCGTCGTCATCGTCGCTATTTTTCAGGTTGTCGGTTTCAGGCTCAGGACGTTTCGGGCCGGCTTTCGCGTGCTCAACCAGCGTATCGACGATACGAGGATCAACTTTCAGGAAGAGAACCCGAAGGATCGAATCGCTCAGTTGGCACTGCCGTTCCAGGCCGGCGACCTCGGTTCCTTCCACGCGGAAATAACTCAGCCAGTAGGTTCCTTTGCGTTGTCCTTGGATCGGATAGGCGAGCCGTCGCTCTTCCCAAAGCCGACTTACCAAAACTTCACCACCTGCCGCTTCGATCATTTTGGAGATCTGCGAGGAAACGGCTTCCGGTTCACGACCGTATTTGGTCGAATCCAGAATGAACATGCCTTCGTAGACGTTTGCAGCCAACAGTGTGCTCCTTACGGCATCCCTGGGGACACCTCTTTTCTATAAACGTTAATTAAATCGATTCATGGTTTCGCTGATGTCATTCGTTACCCAACAGGCAACCGCATCAGCAGCACGGCCAACCGCCTCGGCGATCTCGGCCTTTTCTGTTTTGTCAAATTTGCTCAGAACGAAATCGGCCGCGTCCCAACCGTCGGGCACTTCGCCAATTCCGATCCGAAGACGGGCGAACTCGTCGGTTCCCAGACGACGGATGATGTCGTTGAGTCCCTTCTGTCCGCCGGACGATCCCTGGGCTCGAAGCCGGAGCTTCGCCAAGGGTAAATTTAAATCGTCACAAATTACCAGCAGGTCGGCCAGCTCGAGCTTGTAAAAGTCGAACGCGGCTCCCACGCTGGCACCACTGCGGTTCATGAAGGTCGTCGGCGCGAGCAAGGCTACCTTTTGACCTCCGATGGCAATCTCGCTCAGTTCCCCTTGGAACTTCCCCTTCGGGCGAGAGGCCGCGTAACGTTCGGCCAGCTCGGCGAGGACCAAAAAACCAATATTGTGGCGTGTTTCTTGATACTTTCGACCCGGATTGCCTAACCCGACGACCAATTTCATCGGCGGCTCTCCTTCCTGTGCTTCCACTTTCTTCGGGCTAAACCATCGATTCAGCAGTGCACGAAATAAGGTCATGGACAAACCAGGGGGTTATTCCTTGTTGCCTTCTTCATCTTCTTCCTTGCGGCCGCCGATCACTTCCGGCTCCTCTTCACCTGCTTCAGCCACTTCTTCGGGTACCTCGACCGGCTCGATGCACTGGACAACCAGTTCTTCGGGGTCGGTCAGGCAGGTGACGCCTGCGGGAAGTTCAAGGTCGCCGATCTTGATCGCGTCGTTGAGCTTCAAGGAATTGATCGTTACTTCAATCTTTTCGGGGACGTTGACCGCCTTGCACTCGAATTCCGCTTCGTGCAAGTGATGATCCACCACGCCACCTTCTTTGATGCCCGGCGCTTCGCCACGCAAATCAAGAGCCAACGCGACCTGGACCAACTCGTCAAGTGCGACACGGGTGAAATCCACGTGCAAAGCCTCGGTTCCCCACGTATTCCACTGAATTTCGCGAATCAGAGCACCCTCTTTGACCGCTCCTTCCAATTGGACCACGCGGCTGCCATGACGGATCGCCCCGTCAAGCTGTTCGGCCGGGACGGTAAGGGAAACTACCGGACCACCGTGCCCATAAAGCACCGCAGGTACCGAACCTGCTTTTCGCATACGACGTGCATTCCGTTTTCCCCGGGTCTCACGTACTGCAACCTGGAGTACTTCCGCCATGAGCTTTCCTCTTTTTCACTACAAAAACTGTTTTACGGACTATTTTTCTATAGGATACAGCAGCGAACGCATGCTGCCCTTTGTGCCACATAATGAATGGACCCAATTTCTCAGGCCGATGGCGTACCTTCTCCGCAAGCTCCTTCGAACGAAGGAAAACGGATCGAGGCAGGCACCCTTCTCCGAAAGGTTTTCTGAAGGGCTTAAACGCCTTCCTTGAAACATCTTACGGTCATCGGGCATGGCTCTTGGCAAGACTTCCGGGAAGAGAGCTCCCTGTGCCTGACCAAGAGAATCTAGCTATTGTGACGAAATCCGCCTCGAATTCAACCCCATCCGGCCGATTTTTTGCCGGATTTGGCCAAAATCGATGCAAATAGACTCTTTCGGATACTCGCCGGTCAAATCTGGAACGAAATCGGGAAATTAGAAGACGGTACTCTAGAGGGGCATGAATGGCAAAAGAATCCACCTGAAAAACCAGACTCATACTTGCAGTCAAGAAAAAACGCATGCCTTGAAAAACGGTTTTTCAAGGCATGCTTACGAAGCTATCACACTTTTTCTTGGAGAGACTAGCCTAAATTTCTTATGTTAAGCACGCTTCCGTCGCAGGAGGAAGAGACTTACGAACCCGGCCAGCAGTAGCGCTACCGTGCTCGGTTCCGGGACGACGGCCCCTGAGTTGGCGTAGATGGCAGCGATCTCGGTCGGCGAGAGCGCTTCGCCAAGCAAGATGGTATCGTCCATTTGGCCACGGAAATACTGGGTCGTAAGAGCATTTGCCTTAGTACCCAAGCAAATGTCGGTGCTGCTATCCAGTAACGTTTCCGTGTCATAGTCAATGGATGCAACTTGGGCACCATTGAGATAAATCGCGACCTCGCCGGTTTCTTCGCCATCATTCGCGGACATGGTCATCGCCAGATGGGTCCAGTCGGAGGTGAGGCCGGGAGCGGCACCTACATACATGAAGGAATCACCCGTACCACTCCAGGCCGGATTGTATACATAGAGATAGGCATTACCACCATTGGTGAGGATTTGCCATGCCCAATTAGCCATGTCGGTGTCATCACTTTGCGAGGCGACAATATTGAAGCCGTTGGGATCGTCCAGTTTGATCCAAGTTGAAAAAGTCATTTCTTCGGTCATGCCGTCGATGTCGCCGAGGTTGACGACGCCACCGTCCGTGCTTCTTAGCGTCACGGCACCGTCGAATTGACCGCCGGTGGGGTCGAAGGGGGTTCCGCCGTTGACGGACAGCAAGCCATCGTTTCCGTTGCCCGAGCTGTCAGTGACCGTGCCGGTCGTCGGGGCCAGCGCCACGGCCGTTTCATAATCCCAAAAACCGCCGAGCGTTGAACTCGAAACGGACGTGGGGGAAGTGCCGCCTGCCAGGGCCGCAAAATCCGCGGCACTGATCGCCGAGGACCAAATGGCGGTCTGGTCAAGCTGGCCGTGAAGCGGATTGAGTCCGGCGGTTGTTTTTGCGCCCAGGACAACCGGCTCGCTCGTGTACGGCAGTGACGTGAAGTTGTAATCAGCGACGGGTGCGGCTACCGCTCCATCTCGGTATAAAATAACTTCGCCAGGGGTCGTTCCGTCGCTCGGAGTGATAGTAAAACCAACGTGCATCCAAGTATCAGTCGTGACCGGGCTTGCTCCATCGAA